>JAFTMJ010000027.1 GCA_017452475.1 Clostridia bacterium
TATAGAGTATCATAATTCTTTCACTTTTGCAATATTTTTTCGACAGTTTTTTGCTGCCTTTTTTCTCTATACCTTTTTTGCATAAGAATACTCCTAAACTCGCTTTCTTGCCTGTTTAGGAGTATTCTTTGTTTTTTATTCGTTTCTTAACTTAATGGTATTGAGGGCGCGCCCTCCTTTAATTTTATAATCCGCAAAAATTATTCGCCCTCCGCTACGCCTTTTTGCTCAGCGCCGTCAGTGGCTTGCTCCTCTGCCTCTTTGCCATCATCCTTTTTCTTTTCCTCGGTGTAGCAAATGTGACCCTTGTTCTGCTCCTTGGTGATAAAGTACTCACTCGGGTCAAAATCGGGGAACTCCTCAGGCATAGATGCCTTAATTGCGCAAATTGCAATAGCAAGCTGATATTCGTCAGGCTCCTTTGTGGTTATCCTCTGCATCCACAGGCCGGGTGCGGAAAGAGCCTTGGTAAGCCAATTTTCATGCTTGCCCGCAAACATAATAAACTCATAGCCAATGCCCATAATAAGTGGCAAAATAGCAATCTTAATAAGAACTCTCAGCCATACAAGGTCGCCCCACTGTGGGATAAACATACCCGCAATAATTCCCAAAAGAATCATAACAAACATAAAGCTTGTGCCGCATCTTGGGTGGAAGCGTGTACATTTCCTTGCGTTTTCGGGGGTAAGCTCCGTGCCCGACTCAAAGCAAGCAATGGATTTATGCTCTGCGCCGTGGTATTGGAAGGTGCGCCTAATATCCTTCATAATAGAAACAAGTGCCAAGTAAAGGATAAATATTATAATCTTTACAATGCCCTCAACACCTGCAAGCAGGTATTTCCAGCCACTTGTATAATCAATGTCAAAAATATCGCCGATAAAGCTTGCAACAACCGTTGGCAAAAAGCTGAACAAAAACAGTGCAAGTCCAAGGCCAAGCACCAAGGAAATCGCCATTACAAAGACGGTTGTGGCGCCGCTTGACTTCTTTTCCTCTTTTTCCCCGTCACCCTCGGTGGCTTTTTCCTCTTTTTCATCCACTCCCTCGGGCTTTTCTTCCTCAACAATGCCTTTTTTTGCTAATTTCGCTTTTCTCTTTGCTTCCTTTTTCGCCGCCTTTTCTGCCTTTATCCTCTCGTCCTCCTCGTCAAGGCCCAGCATATCGGTTGCCTTTCCAAGGGTCTTAAAGGACAAAACCATAGACTCAAAAAAGCCAACAACTCCTCTTAAAACAGGAATATTAATCCA
Organism: Clostridia bacterium; assembly: GCA_017452475.1. Lineage (GTDB taxonomy): Bacteria > Bacillota > Clostridia > Oscillospirales > CAG-272 > RGIG2000. Next base: position 1,254 of record JAFTMJ010000027.1, read on the forward strand.
CTTGTGCTTTGTCTTAAGCGCAATGAATTCACTTTTGTTAATCTCAATTGTGCCGTCCTCTTTTCTAACCGCCAAGGCAACGCTTTGACCGTTTTTCATCATAACGCCCTCGATAACGGCTTGACCGCCAACACGGTTTTTCCTACAGCACAAATCCTGCTTGTTATCCATAAAAATACCTCCTTTTTCGGATTTTATCGACACTTGACAGCACTTTTATCTCTTGCTGTCAAGATAGCTTTGTAAAATTAAGCAAGCGGACATCTCATCAATAATGCTCTTTCTTTTCTGTCCCCTTGTGTTTGTAATGTTTAGCATTGTATGGGCATTTGCAGTAGAAAGCCTTTCGTCGAACAGAACAACCTCAATGCCCGAAAGCTCAGAAAGGTGCTTTGCAAACGCCTGCGCCTTTTCACTCCTTGGCCCCAAGGTGCCGTTCATATTAATGGGATGCCCCAAAACAATTAAGCCAACATCCTTTTCCTTGGCAATGCGCACAACCTCCTCAGCCGTCTTTAAAAAGCTGCCCGACTTAATGGTTCCTGCGCCGCTTGCCAAAAATCCGCTAATATCGGATATAGCCAAGCCTGTTCTTGCGTCCCCGAAATCAACGCCCAAAATCCTTTTATTTAACATTAAAATCTCCATTTGTGTTAATTCTTAAGACATTGTAACATATAATATAATTAAATTCAATGAATTTTGGGTGAAATATTGTAAATTTTTTATCAATTTGATTGCATTTTCAAAATAATTGTGTTATATTAAATATACAAAGAAAATTTAAAGGAGTTAATGTTATGGCTAAGAAGATTTTAACAGTTGTTTTATCAATAGTTGCAGCGCTCGGCACAATTGCAGGCGCAATGGCAATTCTTTACAAGGTTATGAAGAAGCACCTTAAGTTCAGCGTTGAGGTTTTGCCTGATGATATCGAGGACGAAAATGACCTTACAGCAGCAGTTGATGTTGTTGATATAGACATTCCTGACGAGAAGGAAGAAGCATCTGAGGCAACCGATGAGGAAATCGAAATTGCTTTCGTTGAGGAAGCAGCAGAGACTGAAGAAAACTAATTAAAGCATAAAACAGGCTGACGCTGTCAGCCTGTTTTTGTTTTTTCATTTTAGCAGAGGAAAGACTCGGTCAAAAGCGCTGAAAATAAACGCTTTTGGCGGGGTTCAACCGGGTCTCTCTCTGCTAGAGATCTACTTAAATATAACGCATCCCCGCACATTTCCGCCGTAATCATAGAGCAGCTCATAGCTTTTTATGGACCCGGTGTCGGTTTTTTCCCTTAAAAGCCTGTCCATTGCCTCCCCTTGGTCGTACCCAAACTCAATTACCATTGCTCCGCTTTCCTTCAGGTATCCAAGTCCGTCACCTATCAAAAACCGAATAATGTCAAGTCCGTCCGCCCCACCGTCAAGAGCCAGGGCGGGCTCTTTTTTTACTTCCTCGGAAAGACCCTCAATATCCCTTGTGGGTATATATGGCGGATTTGAAACAATTAGGTTAAACCTCTTTTTTGGCATATCAGTACAAACATCACCTAAAATGAATTCACACCTGTCGCTTAACCCGTGCCTGTCAGCGTTCCTTTTCGCCATTTCAAGGGCGGGCAAGGAAATATCCATTAAGCTAACCCTTTCAAGTCCTCCGTGCATAAGCAAGGAAAGACCAATGCAGCCGCTTCCCGTGCATAAATCCGCCGCCTCGTAGCCTTCATTTTTTGCAAAATCGCACACTCCTTGGCACTTTTTTGCAATTTCGATGGCTTTTTCAACTATAATTTCTGTGTCCGCCCGTGGGATTAAGCAGGCAGGAGAAACATAAAATTCCCGCCCCATAAACTCCCACTCACCCATAATATACTGTAGTGGCACTCTCTGCTTTCGCTTTTCCAAAACATTTTCAAGCTCTGCCGACCGATAGCTTTTTTCCATATTCGCCATTTGCTCCGCATAGCTAACATTAAACAGCCACTCCACAATTATGCGGCTCTCTGTTTTTGGGTCCTCGACATCATAGGACTGAAGGACCCTTTCAATTTCTCTTACCGTCATATTACATTAATTCGCACACAAGGTCGCAAATTTCTCTTGGATTTTCCACCTCAAGGCCGCTAATCTGCCTTGCCTGCGCATAAAGAATTTTTGCGTACTTGCCCACCTTTTCCTTGTCACTTATATACATCAGCTTCAGCTTTGTGGCAATGGAGTGGCTCATATTTATCTCCAATACCGTCTCCGCCTTTAATATGCTCTTGTCAGCGCCGGGCATCTTGGAAAGCACCTTTTCCATCTCCACACTCATTTCTCCCAAGGTAGACAGAGAAACAGGGTGCGCACCCAAGGAGCTTGAGAGCTTAACCAAGGAAACCTCTCCTATTTGCTCCTTCATATAGTCAAGCATTTCCTTGTTCTTTTCGTTTTCCTCGTCTTCTCTTTTCTTGTCCTCGTCGCTTACCAAATCAAGCTTGTCAGTGCATACATTTTTGAACTCCTTGCCGTCATACTCGTGGAGCATTTTTATGGCAAATTCATCCACGTCCTCGGTCAAAAGCAAAATTTCGTAGCCCTTTTCCATTGCTGCCTCAACCTGCGGCAGCATCAAAATTCTGTCAACCGTCTCCCCGGAGGCATAGTAAATTGCGTTCTGCCCCTCCTTCATTGAAGCGATATATTCCTTAAATGTAACCTTCTTTTTTTCCTTAGAGGACACAAACATAACAAGGTCCTTTAGGTTTTCCTTGTTTGCGCCGTAACCCTCATAAATACCGTACTTTATCTGAGAACCAAAGGCGTCGAAGAACCTTTCGTACTTTTCTCTTTCGTTCTCCTGCAGCTTCAAAAGCTCCGCCTTTATCTTCTTCTCAACCGCCTTGGCAATCACCTTTAGCTGCCTGTCGTGCTGAAGTGTTTCCCTTGAAATATTCAAGGTCAAGTCCGCGCTGTCAACAACGCCGCGCACAAATGCAAAGTAGTCAGGCAAAAGCTCCTTGCACCTTTCCATTATCATAACGCCGCTTGAGTAAAGCTCCAAGCCCTTTTCATAGCTCTTTGAATAGTAGTCAAAGGGGGCGTGGGACGGTATAAACATAAGCGCCTCAAAGGAGGTAAGTCCCTCGGATTTTTGGCTTATTACCTTAAGCGGCGCCTCATAATCGTAGTACTTATCCTTGTAGAAGCCTGCATATTCCTCTTCGGTCACATCCGTCTGGCTCTTTTTCCAAATAGGAGTTTGGCTGTTCAAAACCGCCTTTTCATATACGGTTTCGTACTCGCTTTCACTGCCCTCCTTAAGCTGCTCCTTAGGCATTTCCATCACAATAGGATAGGAAATATAGTCGGAATATTTCTTTATTAAGTGCCTAATCTTATATTCGCTTAAGAACTCGCTGTATTTTTCGTCACCGTGGTCCTCCTTAAGAGTTAAGGTTATCTCCGTGCCGTTTGTGTCCTTGCTCGCCTCTGTCACAGTATAGCCGTCAATTCCCTCGCTCTCCCAAAGGTACGCCTCCTCGCTGCCGTAAGCGCGGGAAAGCACCTTAACATTTTGGCAAACCATAAATGAGGAGTAAAAGCCAACGCCGAATTGACCTATAACATCAACCTCGCTTTGGTCGTTATCCCTCTTAAACTCAAAGGAGCCGCTTTTTGCAATAGTACCGAGATTATTTTCAAGCTCATCCTTGGTCATTCCGCAGCCATTGTCGCGGATAATAAGCTGACCCTTGTCCTTGTTAATTTCAATCTCGATTTTGTAGTCGCTTTTCTTAAGTGTTACACTGTCGTCCGTCAAGGAGCGATAGTACAGCTTGTCAATTGCATCACTTGCGTTTGAAATAATCTCCCTTAAAAATATCTCCTTATGTGTATAAATGGAGTTAATCATCATGTCAAGGAGCTTTTGGCTCTCTGTTTTAAACTGCTTTTTTCTCATAAAAAATACCTCTTTCGTCATTTTAGCACTCTTACCACTCGACTGCTAAAACTATTATATCACTATTTAAAAATTTGTCAATACGCTTAACCGTTTTTTAACAAATTCCTCCCAAAAATACAAAAGCAGGTGTGCCAACCGTTGTCGGCACACCTGTTTTTCACTATTTATGTACTATTTCCATATACTCCGTATAAACCGTGCCGCTTACAAAGTCAACGGGCAAAAGCACCGTAATATCTCCGCAATCATAAATGACCCAGCCCTCGGAGCATTCGCCGTTTTTGCCTGTCCTGTCCGTGTCAAATTCCCCTATCCATCTCGGCTCCGTCACACTCGGTATATGTACCATGCTGCAAAACTGACCGCCAAAGTCGGAGAAGTTTGCCTGCTCGCCGTAAATTTCCATTTCAAACATCCAGTGGGAATGTCCGCTTAGATAAACCACGTTTTTGTAGTTTTTCATCATTCTGCGGAAAACCCTTTCATCTGCATTTGCATAATGGTAAGGAAGGGGGTATGTATACCCGCCGGGATTCATAATATTTCCAACGCCCGTATGCTTCTGCCCGTCAGGGCCGCACAAAAACAGGTGGAAGAACAAATAAACCTGGTTATCCGTGTGGGTTTTTAAAATGCTCTCAAGCCAATCGATTTGCTCGTACATCAAGGCTCTAAAAATCTTGTTGTCATAGGTCCAATAGGTAATATTAAGGAAAACAAACACATCCCCGTTAGCACCCTTAGGCGCGTACATAAAGTCCCCGCCATACTCTGACATCTCACAGCCCTTAACATTGTCGGTTATGTACTGCTGCCAAAGCCCGTTTTTGTAAGCCTTGTAGTCATGGTTTCCCGCAACCGTAAACACAGGGTAGTCCCTTCCGCTTATAGCCTCATTAAATTTAATTAATGAATCCTCCTCGCCGTCATTGGAAATATCCCCCGCCACGCCAACCATATCAACGCCGATTTTGTCAAAATAGTCAAGGGCGCGGTCAAAGGCAGCGAGGGCATCATCATCCCCCGTTGCATAATACTTGTTGTAATGAACATCCGACAAAGCGCCAAAAATATAAGGGTTGCTGTAGTCAACCGTAAACCTTTTCGGCAAAGCGCAAAAGGCAGTTTTTCCGCCCTTTCCTACCGCCACCACGGTTTTAGCCTTAGGCGGAAGCACAAGGCCGTCAAGCTCACAGCCATTCTCCCCCTTAGCCACACCTATTTTTGTGTACTCCGTCAGCCTCTTTCCGTTTTCGTCACCGAAATAAATGTCATAGCTCTCGTTATCGTTTACAATAGCAGCGCCCCAAACCTTTCCCTCAATTGACCTTGAGTTGTCAATGTCAAGGGTTAAGCCAACGCCCCCCTCTGTTGCCCCCTCATCCGAGCAACCAAAAAGAGCAAAAGCAGCCACCATAACCGCCAAAACAGCAATTAATTTCTTCATTTCCATCACCTCAATTCTATTTTAACATCTATCGCGCCAAAATTCAACACAAATTTAGACACAGGGTGCCCAATTTATTAACACATACACCACTCCGTGTTGATTCCATACCTGCTCCGCAGGATTCCATTCACACCCTCGCCGTGATTCCATACAACACTCCGTGTTGATTAAAATTCCGCATTTTCCCCGTAGCCTCCACTTGTTAAGGGGAGGTGGCTTGCGTAGCAAGACGGAAGGGTTATTCATTCTGCATTCTGCATTTGCACCCAGCACCCTCACCGCCCCAATGTCCCGTCATTACGCGCCACACATTTTTGTAATTCTTCATTTCACCGCCAAAAGATGCTTGTCATCCTATGGCGATGCCGAATGATCTTATTTAAATTCGCATCTCGGTTGCCAATGGCAACCGAGATGCGCCGTACGGTGTCATTCCGCATATAAAATAATAAAGGACCGCCTATAGCGGTCCTTTGAAAAATTTAAATTACTCGTTTGGATTAACATATTTTCCGTAGGTTCTAAGGTAATCAATGCCCGAGCCGACAGTTGTAACAATAGTCGCAATAAGCAACACATAAGAGGTAATCCACATCGTGTCAATTATTCTGCCCTCAATAAGAGCATATTCAACCAGCACAAGTGCAATAGCGGCGTCCTGCACCAAGGTCTTTGCCTTGCCGAAGAAGGATGCCGCAACAACACCCGCCTCCGTTGTTGCACAAACCATGCGGAGTGAGGTTACACCAAGCTCTCTTAGGAACACAATCGCACAAACCCAAACCAAAATTCCACGCAAGGCCTCAACCCTTACCGCCAAGGTAACAAAGGCAGAGAAAACAAGGAACTTATCAGCCACAGGGTCCATAAATTTACCGAAATTGGTAACTAAATTGTTCTTTCTTGCAATACTGCCGTCAAGGAAATCCGTTGCCGCAGTAATAACAAAAACAATAGCGGAAACAAAGCCGCAAACAAGCGGGTCGCTAATATATAGCATACACGCCACATAAATAGGAACAAGCAAAACTCTTAAAACAGTGAGCTTGTTGGGTAGGTTCATACCCTTTTTAGCTCCACCCTTTTTGGGCGCCTTCTTTTCTTGAGTCGCTGCCATGCCCTTTTCCTCAATAGATAAATCCTTTTCGTTCACTTTATATCCTCCTAAAACATACACGCCTGTGATATTTTTAGTAAATTATATGCAAAATTATACCGCTTTTCCGCTTAAATCGTAGTCATCAAGCACATCAACAATCTCAACCTCTACAAAATCCCCGACCCTGTGTTTGATTTTCGAGAAAAAGAACACCTTTCCGTCAATGTCAGGGGCATTTTTGTAGGTCCTGCCAAAGTAGGTTTCGGACACGGGGTCAAAGCCCTCGCAAAGCACCGTTTGTACAGTTCCAATGTTCTTTTTGTTAACATCCTCAATAACACTTAGCTGCTCACGCATTATAATGTCGTATCGGTCCTGCTTTACTTGCTCATCAATCTGCCCATCAAAGGAGTAAGCGGCGGTGCCCTCCTCACGGGAGTATGGGAAAGCGCCGAAGTTGTCAAACTTAGCCTCCCTTACAAACTCGCAAAGCTGTGTAAACTCCTCCTCCGTCTCCGTTGGGAAGCCTACAATTGATGTTGAACGTATAACCATTCCGGGCACCTGACGCAGGCGGCTTATAACATCTCTTATAAGCGCCTCATCTCCGCGCCTGTTCATCTTTTTCAAAATTCGTGAGTTTATGTGCTGAATAGGTAAATCAATATACTTAAGCAGCTTCTCATTATTCTTAAATTCCTCTATAAGCCCCTCTGTTATCTTATCCGGATAGCAGTACATTATCCTAAGCCACTTAACATCAGTTTCAGCGCTAAGCCTTCTTAAAAGCTCATCGAGCTTGTACTCCCCATACAAATCAACTCCGTATGCGGTGGTATCCTGACCGATAACAATAAGCTCCTTAATGCCCATTTCCACAAGCTCCTTGGCTTCCTCAATCAGGTCATCCATAGGGCGTGAGCGGAATTTTCCTCTTATGTACGGAATTGCGCAATAGGTGCAAACATTGTTGCATCCCTCGGAAATCTTAAGGTACGCAAAGGCATCCCCTGTGGTAACAATCCTGTCCCCGCCAAGCTCCGCCTTATTTTTGTCAAGGAATTCGGCATATTTTCTTCCCGCCTCAATTTCCTTAACCGCCTTCACAATGCTATGCACGCTTCCCGTGCCAAGCACAGCGTCAACCTCAGGAAATTCCTTTAAGATTTCATCCCTGTACCTTTCGCTAAGGCAGCCCGTTACAACAATGCCCTTTAAATTTCCGTTTTCCTTAAGCCAGGCAATGTCAAGAATGTTGTCAATTGCCTCCTTTTTGGCACTTTCAATAAAGGCGCAGGTGTTAATAACAATAATGTCTGCCTCGCTCTCCTCAGGGGTAATCTCATAGCCCGCCTGTGCAAGTGCGCCAAGCATAACCTCGGTGTCCAACAAATTCTTGGGACATCCAAGGGAAACAAAGCCTATTTTGCTCATTCCTCGCTACCTCTTTTAGTAACAATAGTAAGTCCGCCCTTTATCTCCGCAAAGCTGTAGCCGTAACGCATAAGCGCGCCCATCATCTTTTTAAAGTCCTCGGAGGACACAGGGGGCAGTGGCATAAACTTATTTTCAATAATGTAAGCGCAGTTTTCAGCAAAATTAACCTCACCAAGCTCATTCTGCACATACTCCATAACATCCTCACGGAGATAGCCCTTAGTAACAAGCTCATTAATAATCTTAATCTTACCGTACTTTTTCTTTAAATATCCGTCACAAAGAAGCCCAATCTGCTTTTTCTCATCAATATAGCCCCTATGCTCCATATAAATAGCCATATTCTTGCAAAGCTCATAGGAATAGCCCTTGTTTTGAAGCTTCATAATAAGTGACTTTTTATTATTTTCCCCACAGGAAAGAATAGAAAAGGCAGCGCGACGCGCGTTGTCAAAGAGCATCTCCTCGCGGATAGCAAGGAATCTCTTATCATCAATAATTTCTCCCTCGTCAATGTCAAACCTTTCAAACTGCTCGTCGGAAACAAGCATCTCAAAATTTGTACCCAAGGTAGATTTTATGCAGTAAACCTTACCCGCGGGTGTCTTTTTTATTTTTTCTACTGTGTAATAAATTTCTTTTTCCATATGTCCTTAATCCAATTTAAGCGCGTCTAAATCGAAATCGTCGGAGTCAAAATCAAGCTCGTCGGATTCTACCTTTTCTCCATTTGCAATCCTTGATAAAATTTTAGCCTCAAGCTCAGCCATTAATTCAGGGTTTTCCTCAAAATACTTTCTTGTATTGTCCTTACCCTGCGCCACCTTCTGCCCTCCGTAGGAGAACCAGGAGCCACTCTTTTCAACAATGCCAAGCTCAATTGCCACATCCATAATTTCGGATGCCTTGGAAATACCTGTGCCGTAAAGAATATCAAATTCCGCAGTCTTAAACGGCGGAGCCACCTTATTCTTTACAACCTTACACTTTACGTGGTTACCGTAAGCCTCAGTTCCGTTTTTCAAGGTATCGGCCTTTCTTACCTCAATTCTTACAGAAGCGTAGAATTTCAGCGCGCGGCCGCCTGTCGTGGTTTCGGGGTTACCGTACATAACATTAAGCTTCTCACGGAGCTGGTTAATAAAGATAACAATACAGTTGGTCTTAGAAATAGCGCCGGAAAGCTTACGCAATGCCTGGGACATAAGCCTTGCCTGCAAGCCCATATGGGAGTCACCCATTGAGCCCTCAATCTCCTGCCTTGGCACAAGTGCCGCAACGGAGTCAATAACAACAATATCAACAGCGCCCGAGTTTACAAGCTTTTCGGTAATTTCAAGCGCCTGCTCGCCACTGTCAGGCTGTGAAACAAGCAATTCATCAATGTTTACGCCAATTGCCTTAGCATAAACAGGGTCAAGGGCATGCTCCGCATCAATAAATGCGGCAGTTCCGCCAAGCTTCTGCGCCTCAGCAACGGAGTGGAGTGCAACCGTTGTCTTACCTGAGGACTCAGGTCCGTAAATTTCAACAATTCTACCGCGGGGAAGTCCGCCAACACCAAGAGCCAAGTCCAAGTTTAGGGAGCCTGTGGAAACTGCGCTAATCTGTAAATCAGCCGCATCACCAAGTCGCCTAATTGCTTCCTCGCCGCAATCCTTCTTTATTTGACTTAAGGCAGTTTCAAGGGCCTTTTTCTTGTCCTCCGCACTCTCAACAGGTGCTGCCTTAGTCGTTTTAACAGCCTTTTTTGCCATTTTTATTTCCTTTCAAATTTATTTTTGCCTTCCTTGCGCTATCCTCTAACAGGTTGCGCTGTCCAGCCTCCAGACACTTCCCTCCAAGATCAAGGTTACCTCAATTACATCCTTCTTTCTTTCAATAACGGTGCCATCCTTGGTTTCCTTCTTCACATCCACCACAGCCTCAATTGTGGCTTCAATAAATCTTGAAGAGGTCTTTGTTATAACAATAGTATCAAAATCATATTCGGGCAAGGTGTTAACAAGTGGCTTGTAGCTTTTGTTCACATAAAGCCAATCATCGTCTCCCCGCACCATATATCTTGCCTGCACGGAGTTTTGGTTTATCTCACTTGCCACACCGTTAAATGCCATATTAATTATAGAGGTTGCATAAGTGTCGGAAAAAACCTTCCTTGTATCTGCCAAAAGCCTGCTTTTTAAGCAATATTTTTCGCTTTCGCTAACCTCCATATAAATGTCATTCGGGTTGCCGCTGTCCTTGTAGCTAAGACCCTTGCCGTAATAAATCCTGTTCAGCTCCTGGCTTCTGTTAACAAGGTCTAAAACAAGGGCTTTTGCCTCTGCCTCCTCAGGCCCACAGCCACAGCCCACCGTGCTAACAGCCAATAAGGCTATTAGCAAAGCAGACATAAATATCAAAAATATCCTTTTAACCATATCTTATTCCTTGCTTTCGGAAGCTGCTTCCTCAGCTTTTGCCTCGGTTGGTACAGCCTCGCTTGTTATCTCACCGTCTGTAGGCTCAATAACCTCCTCACTCTCATCCTCCTTGTCGGCAATGGTGATGTTTGCAACAATAGCATCATCATCAAGCCTCATCACCTTAACACCTGAGGTGGAGCGCTTGTAGGTCGGAATATCCTCGGTTGCAGTTCTTATAATGGTACCCTCATTGGTAATAACCATTACATCATTTGTGTCATCAACACAGGCAACGCCCGCAAGCTTACCTGTCTTATCGCTGATATTATGAATAATAACACCCATAATACCGCGGTTTCTCGGCTCAAACTCAGAGAATTCGCTCTTCTTGCCATAGCCCTTTTCAGTAATAGTCAAGAGCTTCTTTGTTGCGTCAACAATAACAACGCCGCAAACAGTGTCGCCCTCACGCAAATCAATACCGCGCACACCGCGGGCAGTACGGCTGACAACATTAACCTTTTCCTCGTGGAAGCGTGCCGCATAGCCGTTCTTTGTACCGATAAGAACGTGGTTTTCGCCTGTTGTGTGTCCAACGAATATAAGCTTATCACCCTCGTCAAGGTTAATGGCAATCTTGCCTCCCTTACGCTGGTACTCATATTCCATAACAGAGGTACGCTTAATTACACCCTTTTCTGTTACCATAGTTAGGTACTCACCGGGGCGGAACTCATCAAGGGAAATCATAGCGGTTACTCTTTCGCCCTTTTCAATCTCGATTATATTGATAAGGTTAGAGCCCTTTGCAGTTCTTGAAGCCTCGGGAATTCTGTATACCTTACGGACAAAAATCTTGCCGTTATCCGTAAACATAAGAAGATGTGAATGGGAGTTTGCAACAAGCACCCTTTCAATAAAGTCCTCTTCCTTTGTCTGCATAGCAATAAGTCCCTTGCCGCCGCGTCTTTGCGCAGTGTATGTGTCAGCAGGAAGCCTCTTTATGTAGCCGGAGTTTGTAAGTGTAATTACACACTCGTGTCTTTCAATTAAGTCCTCAATGTCAATGTCATCATCACTGTCAACAATTTCAGTGCGCCTGTCATCAGCATATTTTCTCTTAATCTCGGTAAGCTCTTCCTTAATAATGTCCTTAATCTTACCCTCGTCAGCCAAAATTCCCTTAAGCTCATCAATAGTTGCATAAAGCTTGGCAAGCCTGTCCTCAACCTTCTGTCTTTCAAGTCCGGAAAGTCGGCCAAGGGTCATTTCAACAATAGCCTGCGCCTGTGCTTCACTCAAGGTAAACCTTGCAATCAAGTTTTCCTTAGCAACAGGAGTGGACTCAGAGCCGCGGATAATGGAAATAACCTCATCAATGTTATCAATAGCAGTCTTGTAGCCCTCGTAAATATGGGCCTCAGCCTCAGCCTTAACCAGGTCAAACTTAGTCCTTCTTCTAATTACATCCTCTTGGAACTCAATGTAATTGAAAAGCACATCCTTTAAGCCAAGTGTTTTTGGCTCACCCTTAACAAGGGCAAGCATATTAACAGCGCAGGTGTCCTCAAGCTGTGTGTTCTTGTAAAGCTGATTTAAAATAACCTGTGGGTTTGCGTCGCGCTTATATTCAACAACAATTCTCATTCCCGCGCGTCCACTCTCGTTACGGATGTCGGTAATACCCTCAATCCTCTTGTCCTTAACAAGGTTAGCCATGGAGTCAATAAGCATCTGCCTGTTAACCATATAAGGAATTTCAGTAATAACAATGCGCCTGTGGTCCTCCTCAATGTTGGCTTTGGAGCGCACCTTTATTCTGCCCTTACCTGTGGTATACGCATCAATTATACCCTTCTTGCCGTAAATTGTAGCATAGGTTGGGAAGTCAGGACCCTTAATATATTCCATTAGGTCCGTAACCTCACACTCGGGGTTGTCCATCAAATAAATAGTACCGTCAATAACCTCACCAAGGTTGTGGGGAGGCACATTTGTTGCCATACCAACCGCAATACCAACGCTGCCGTTTACCAAAAAGTTAGGAAAACGGGAGGGGAGTACAGTCGGCTCCTTCCTTGAGTTATCAAAGTTAGGAGTAAAATCAACAACATCCTTTTCAATATCGCCCATAAGCTCGTTTGCAAGCTTGGACATTCTCGCCTCTGTATAACGGTAGGCAGCCGCGCCGTCACCGTCAACGTTACCGAAGTTACCGTGTCCGTCAACTAATGGATAACGGAGTGAGAAGGGCTGCGCCATTCTAACCATAGTTCCGTAAACGGATTGGTCACCGTGCGGATGGTATCTACCAAGCACGTTACCGACAGTGGTAGCAGATTTTCTAAAGGGCTTGTCGCTTGTTAAGTGGTCCTCATACATAGCGTACATAACACGCCTTTGACCGGGCTTCATACCGTCACGAATATCGGGTAGCGCACGGCTTACAATAACACTCATTGAATATTCAAGGAACGCTTCGGGAACTCTTGATTCAATGGTTCTTCCCACAATCATTTGCTCTATGTTTTCATAATCCAAATTATCGTGCTGTAATTCCTTACTCATTTTCTGCCACCTCCTTATATATCCAAATTCTTAACGAACTTAGCGTTTCTTTCAATAAATTCACGCCTTGGGTCAACCTTGTCACCCATAAGAAGTGAGAATATTTCATCACACTTCATAGCGTCTGCAATTTCAACCTTAATAAGGGTACGGTTGTTGGGGTCCATGGTTGTTTCCCAAAGCTGCTCCTTGTCCATTTCACCAAGACCCTTGTATCTTTCAGCCTGTCCGCCGCCTATTTCCTCAAAAATAGCATCTCTTTCCTCATCGGAATAAGCATATCTTTCAGTTTTACCCTTTGTAATCTTGTACAGCGGTGGCTTTGCAAGATAAATATGTCCCTGCTCAATCAGCTCCCTCATATGTCTGAAGAAGAAGGTTAGCAAAAGCACCTGAATATGGCTTCCGTCAACGTCCGCATCGGCCATAATAATAATCTTGCCGTATCTTAATTTTTCTATATTAAATTCCTCGCCTATTCCACAGCCCAGGGCTTGAATAATAGGAATTAAGGACTCATTTCCGTAAACCTTGTCACGCCTTGACTTTTCAACATTCAATACCTTACCGCGAAGGGGCAAAATAGCCTGGAATCTGCTGTCACGGCCGTCCTTTGCGGAGCCTCCCGCAGAATCTCCCTCTACAAGATAAAGCTCTGTATATTCCATTCGTCTGTCTTGGCAGTCAGCAAGCTTAGAAGGAAGTGAAGAGCCGCCAAATACACCCTTACGGCGCGCAAGCTCCCTTGCCTTTCTTGCCGCCTCACGAACTCTTGAGGCCTCGCAAGCCTTGTCAATTATAGCCTTTGCCACATCGGGGTTTTCCTCATAAAACTCGGAAAGCTTTTCAACAACAATGGCGTCAACAATTGTCCTAACCTCAGAGTTACCGAGCTTTGCCTTTGTTTGGCTCTCAAACTGTGCGTCGGGGAGCTTAACGGATACAACCGCAGTTAATCCCTCACGGGCATCCTCACTCTTTAGGTTAGCATCACTGTCCTTTAAGAAGCCTAACTTTCTTGCATAGCTGTTTGTAACCTTAGTTAAAGCATTCTTAAAGCCTATTTCGTGCGTACCGCCGTCAATTGTGGACATATTGTTTGCAAAGGTAACAATTGTTTCTGTATAGGTGTCATTATACTGCATTGCCACCTCAGCAGTAATATCACCCTTCTCCGCCTTCATATAGATAATATCGTTATGTATCATGTTGGCGTGCTTGTTGCCGTTTATATATTCAACAAATTGCTTAATACCGCCCTCGTGGCAAAGGTCAGCCTCTTTAGGCTCCTCACCGCGCTCATCGCGGAAAATAATTCTTACCCCCGCATTTAGGAATGTCTGCTCTCTTAGCCTTGTCAAAAGTGTTTCATAGTCAAAAACAACCTCTTCAAAAATGGTAGCATCCGGCTTAAAGCGTACAAACAAGCCCTGCTTGCCGTTAGGCGCATCACCAACGCACTCAAAGGGGCGGGCAATGTTACCCTTTTCAAATCTTTCCGTATACATTTTTCCGTCGTGGCAATTTTCAACCTCCATCCACTCGGAAAGGGCATTAACAACAGACGCACCAACACCGTGAAGACCTCCGGAAATTTTATATCCGCCGCCTCCAAACTTTCCTCCTGCGTGAAGAACGGTAAATACAACCTCCAAGGTGGGGGTGCCGGTTTTTGCGTTAATTCCCGCAGGAACACCGCGTCCGTTATCCTGAATGGAAACGCTTCCGTCCTTATTTAAAGTAACAGTTATAGTGTCGCAATGACCCGCCATTGCTTCGTCAATAGAGTTGTCCACAATCTCGTAAACAAGATGGTGCAAACCACGTATTGAGGTAGTACCGATGTACATACCGGGACGCTTTCTTACAGCTTCAAGACCCTCAAGCACCTGAATTTGCTCGTCGCCGTATTCTCTTTCAACTCTGTTTTCCAAGTTTTCCATTCTTTTTCTCCTTTAATTTTTGGATACTTATTTCACGCCATTTTCAAATTTTACATTCTTAATTCTTTTTCACCTGTGCAAGGTAACGAAGTGGCACCCCGTAGGATGTGAGATTGCTCCCACCGCAAAGAGGTGACTTGTCATCCTGAGGCATCGCCGAAGGATCTTGTTATGGTACGCACCAATTTTATTTTTTCGCACCGCATAAAGACCCATTCGCTCAGCGCTCAGGGTGACACTCCGTGTCATTTTGCATTTGCTCCCCGCGCACCCCCGTAGGGTGGGGGCTTGCTCCCACCGCTAATTTTTCATTTTATTTGAAATTATGCTCCTCTACTCGAAACGAGGTGTCACCACACGGTTTCATATTCACTTTATAGTAGATGTATTAAAGGGTGACAAATAAACCGTTCCATCCCTTGTTACCACAAAGGACTTTGGCAAATCATATCCTAACATAACCACCCTTTTTTCCTTTTCCGCCTTTTTTAGGTAATTTCTCGTATGGACGGAAACAGTTGCGGAGTCAAGGTCAAAAACAAACTCAATCTCACTTTTTCTTATAACCTTGTTTTCTCCTATATAAACATACATTTTTTATTCCTCATCATCAAGGTCAGGCTCATTTTTTTCTAAATAACCTTCCTCATTATCATTAAAAAGTCCAACCCTTTCCTTCTTGCCGTCCTTAATTTCCACAAAGCTTATATTTTCAAGCTCTTTAAAATCAAGGGGCTCACAGGAGGTAATTATAACCTGCCTTTTTTCAATTTTTGAAAGTATAAATTTACGCCTGTTTTCATCAAGCTCGCTTAAAACATCATCAAAAAGGAAAACAGGATACTCCCCGGTATATTCACGGCTTATCTCCCCCTCCGCCATTTTCATAGCAAGAGAGAGTGACCTTGACTGCCCCTGAGAGGAATAAAGCCTTGCATCTCTTCCGTTTATTTCAATCTTCAAATCATCCTTATGGATACCGTAAAGAGTTGCGCCGTTTTTTATTTCCTTATCCAAATTATCCTTTAAAAGCCTTAAATACTTGTTTTTTAAGCTTTCCCTTGTTTCAAAATCATTTTCCTTGGCATTAGCCTCATAAGTGATTTTTGGGGTTTCCTTGCCCTTTGTCATCTCATCAAAGAAGCACTTAACCCAAAAGTCCAGCTTTTTTATGTATTCAATCCTCATTCCCGCAATATCCGCGCAAAGTGAGGAAAGCTCGTCACTGTAAATATCAAGCATCCCCTCATACTGCTTTCTTTCATTTTCATCAAGCTTCAAAATCGCATTTCTGTTTTCTATTACATTGTTGTATTTTGAAAGCATCTTAATGTAAATGGGGCGAAGCTGTGAAATTGCAACATCTAAAAATCTTCTTCTAACAGACGGGGCATCCTTTATAATTCCCAAGTGGGAGGGACAGAACAAAACGGCTCTGAAATCTCCTATTATATCAGAGGTCTTATTTGCCTTTACCTTATTTTTGTAAAACCTTTTTGTTGAGCTTTTTGAAATTTCCACTCCAAGCTCATTTTCCCCATCCTTCTTTTCGTATGTGAGCTTTGCAATGGCATTATCCCCACCGAAGCGTATAAGCTCCCTTTCCTTAAAGGCACGGAAGCTCTTTCCACGGGCAAAAAGGTAAATACCCTCCAAAATGTTTGTTTTTCCTTGGGCATTTTCACCGTGAATCACATTTACTCCATTTTCAAACTCAATTGTCTCGTTTTCAATGTTGCGAAAATTTAAAAATTCAATTTTTTTGCAAATCATTAGTTATTCATCCTAATAGGCATTACAAAGTATTTATATTTGCCGTCATCATTTGACTGCGGCTCAATCAAAACGCCCATCAAAGGATTGTTAAAGCAGAGCTTCATTTTACCGCTGTCGCAAGCCTTAAGCGCATCTAACAAGAACTTGCAGTTAAATCCAATGGTAATAGAATCTCCCTTAATTTTTTCAATATCGATTTCGTCATAAACATTTCCGTTAGCACTCTGTGTGGAAACGCTTAAAACCTCATCAATTGTAAACTTAACATAGGAACGGATGCTGCCTGCAAGCCTGTCCTCAATAATAAGAGAGGATCTTTCAAGTGCTCCCCTTAAGCTTTCAGTTTCAAGGGTAAGCTCAATATTATGTGACTGTGGCAAAATTCTTGTGTAGTCAATATATTCCGAGTCAATAGTCTTAGAAAACAGTGTAAATGCGCCAAGCTTGAAAATAACATATTTTCTTGTCAAGCGGATTTCCATCTCTTCCTCGGTATCCTTAACCATCTTCAAAACCTCAACCAAGGTTTTTCCCGGAATAATAAATCTTAAATTCAAGCGTGTACCGTCAATATTTTTGCTTTCAATGGACATATCGTTTTCAAGGTAAGCCAAGCGGTTGCCGTCGCAGGAAACGATTATAATCTTTTCCTCATTAATTTCAAAGTACGCGCCGTTAAATACAGGGCGGGTATCGTTTTGACCGATGGCAAAAAGCACCTTATTTATATATTTTCTGAAAAGATGCTGCGGAAACATAAAGCCGCGGTCACTGTTAAGCTCAGGCAAAACAGGAAATTCAGAGCCGGGCAAGCACTTAATATCAAAGTGGGAAAGTCCGCTTTCAATAACAGTCTTATATGAGGAGTCAACACTTATTTTAATAGGACCCGAGGGCATTGTTCTTACAATTTGAAGGAGCTTTTGAGCATTAATAATGCAGGAGCCCTCCTTTTCAACCTCACACTCAATGGAGGTTCTCATTCCCTTTTCAAGGTCATAGGTTTGGATATAGCATCTATTTTCGTCAGTACATCTTAAATGTACACCCTCTGTTGCAGGCAATGTGTTTTTACCGGAAACCGTATACATTGCAGGGATAAGAGCATTTAACAAAATCTCTTTTTCAAAAATAGCAATCATAATAATCCTCTTTTCTTAATTTAATCAATTTTCGGTTTTTTCTTATTAATTCTTTTTATAATTAAATAATACATTATATAGTAGTATTAGTAGGGGGGTAGGGAAAACCGACAAAACTAAATTTTTCCTTATTTTAAGGGGGCTTGTCCCAAAAACTTTTCAACAACAAGAAGTTGAAAGCTGTTGAAAACCAAAACAGGAAAATATAATTTTAAATCTCTTATTTTACCCAATTTACCCAACATTTATTCAACAGTGGAAAATTTTTCTTTTAAAAATCTCTTATAAAACCTTATATATCAAGGCTTTTACCCGTTGATAAAAACTGTTGAAAGCTGTGGAAAATTTTTATTTTCAAAGGTTATGAATTTTGTTTTATTAGTTTTTTATTTGTCTTACCAGCTCGTTAATATCAAGGGCAAACTCGTGGTCGCTTTCCATCATTGTTTTAACCTTGTTTTCACTTGAAATAACCGTCGTTCTGTCCCTGTTAATAGATTTACCTATCTGGGCCTGTGAAAGATTTGTGCAGGTCCTTGCAAGGTAAACACAAATATGTCTTGGCAGCATTATTTCAGCATTACGCTTGTCGGACAAAATATCATCCCTTGTAACGCCGTATTTTTTTGAAACCGCCAAAATAATGTCATCCATTCTCTTTGTGTCGCTTTCCTTAACATGGATAAATTCCTTAATAGAGTTTTTAACTCTGTCAAGGGTAATATCTCCGCCCTCAAGGAGCTGTATTGCGCCAAGCTTTTTAACAACACCCTCAAGCTGACGGATAGAGGACTTAACATTTTCAGCCAAGAAGGAAATAACATCATAGGATAAATTAAGTCCGTTTTGTGATGATTTTTGGTTTATAATAGCGCACCTTAAATCAAAGTCGGGGAGCTGAATGTCGGTTATCAAGCCGCCCATAAACCTTGTTCTTAACCTCTCCTCCAGCTGCTTCATTTCATTTGGCGGACGGTCAGAGGTTAAAATAATCTGCTTACCTAAATTGTAAAGGGAATTAAAGGTGTTAAAAAATTCCTCCTGTACAGTAGGCTTGCCAACAATAAAGTGTATATCGTCAATTAATAAAACATCAACAGTCCTGTACTTCTCACGGAAGGCGTGGGTGTTTTTGTTAATATTGATAGCGTCAAGGATTTGGTTATTAAATTCCTCACCTGTTATGTACTTTATTTTTGCATCCGGGTGGTTTTCCAAAATCTTATTTGAAATTGCGTAAAGCAAATGTGATTTACCAACTCCCGAGGGACCGTAAATAAAGAACGGGTTGTCATCCTTACTTAAAAACTCACCGCTGTAATCCTTGCTTGCAACCTGCTTTGCAAATGCGGCGGCATAGTTATTGGATGAGCCTACAACAAAGTTGTCAAAGGTATATTCGGGTCTGTATCCCTTAATGTTTGAGGTTGGTTGCCTTTCAACGGTGCTTTGTACGCTTGCGTTTTTTATGGGCTCTGTAACAATTTCACCCTCTCCGTTTTCACTTGAAAGAATTGAAATGTTAGGCTCAAAGCCTATAATCTGTCCCAAAACACTCTTTAATTGGTCGGTAAACCTTTGCATAATAACCTTTTTCTTAAGGTTAGAGGATGTAACAAATACAGCCTCACTGTCATCAATCAAAATAAGCTTGATGTCATCAAACCAAAGCTTAACAGCTGAGGAGGAGTTATTCTCTAAAAGAAGCTCTAAAATCATTGATTTTATGCTTTCATATTCAATATTAGAGTCCATAAAATTCTCCTAACTAAATAAAATTAACATTCTATCTATAGTTTTCAACGCACATACGCACACACGCGTGAAAAAAATACCTATAAATATAGTTATACATATAGTATTATAACATATATGTGGAAAACTGTCAACAATTTAAAAAAATTTCATTATATTATAATTTAATTAAATTGTAAACTTTTTTTAAATAAAAACAAAAAGAGCAAAAACAAAAGCCAAAAAGCTTAAGTATTTGCTCTTTTATTAATTAAATTTTACTGTGTAACAAAGCCAAGAATTAAGTTAATAGTAGCAGCCTTGTTCCAATCCTTGTTCCAAGTGTCGGGAATTTCAACAAATTCAACATAAACGTTAATGTTTGCTGCCGCATTGTGGAAAAGAACCGCGCCAACGGAAACAACACTGTCACTGAAATAAACATCCTTAAGTCCCGTGCAGTATTGGAATACATATTCTCCGACAGAAACAACACTGTCAGGGAAAACAACGCTCTCAAGGGCTTCACAGGAGCCTAAAGCATAGTCACCAATCTCCTCAACACCTGTTAAGTCAATTGATGAAAGACCGGAGTTAAAGAATGCTTCATT
Source organism: Clostridia bacterium (assembly GCA_017452475.1). Taxonomy (GTDB): domain Bacteria; phylum Bacillota; class Clostridia; order Oscillospirales; family CAG-272; genus RGIG2000. The sequence continues at coordinate 21,370 of JAFTMJ010000027.1, forward strand.
GCCAATCTTTTTAAGTGTGGAAGGCAAATTAACCTTCTTTACAGCCGCAGCATTTCTAAATACATAAAGACCGATTTCCACAACTCCGTCGGGAATGGTAACCTCCTCGGCAAACTGACCGGGTGCAAATACAATAAGAACATTATTGAAATCAATTAAGTGTCCGTCAACTGATTTAAAGGACTCTGTTCCGTCGGACACAACAGTAATTGATTTAAGTGACTTGCATCCGTCAAAGGCGTATGCGTTAAGTGTTAAAATAGAAGATGGAAGCTCTAATGTCTCAAGAGAGATACAATCCTTAAAAGCGGCCTCTTTAATTGTTGTAATACCGTTTTCAAATGTAATTGTCTTAAGTGCGGTACAGCCGGCAAAGCTAAATTCACCAATAGACATTAATGAAGGACCTACATAAATTTCCTCAAGCTTAATACAGCCGAAGAAAGCCTCGTTTGAAACAATCTCAACTCCGCTTCCAAGGAACAAATATTCCAAGGAAACACAGTTAGCAAAGGAGTTTTTACCTACAAGCTCAATATTTGTAAGGTTAACTCGCCTTAAGGTTGGGCAGTTTTGGAACGCGCCTGTGCTTATGTTTGCGCAGTTATTAATAACAACCTTATTAAGATTTTTACATTCAGCAAAGGCCATGTCGTTAATTGTGTCAATTCCGTCAAGCTCAATGGACTCAAGCATTACGCAAAGTGCAAATGCCTGCTTGCCTATAACTGTTTCATTACCCTTAATAACAATAGATTTAAGTGTTGGGTGGTTTGAGAACAAGCCGTCGGGGATAAGAGTAATTGAAGCCGGGAAAACAATTTCGTTTAAGAAAAGTGCGTTATCAAATGCGGTTGGGTCAATTTTTTCAACTCCGTTAGGAATAACAAAGGAGTCTGTGCTGTTACCCGGGGCAAAGAAAACAAGCCTTTTCTTGTCCGCAGAATAAAGTGTGCCGTCAATATGTGAGAAGAAGTTACTGCCGCTTTCAACCATAATTGATTTTAAAGAGCTGCAGTTTGCAAAAGCGTTTGGACCTAAAACATTAAGCGACTTAGGCAAAATAATTTGAGAAATAGAAGAGCATCCCTCAAACGCCTGCTTAGCAATAGACTCAGTGCCGTTATTTAAGGTTACAGTTGTCAAGCCCGTGCAGTTTTGGAATGCGCCTGTGCCAACCTCCAAAACAGTGCCGGGAATATTAATTTCCTTAAGAGAGGTGCAGTCGTTAAAGGCAAGCTCTCTAATTTCCTTAAGATTATCGTTTAATGTAATCTTTTCAAGAAGGATACATCCGGAAAAAGCGGATTTGCCAATAGATTTAATATCATATAAAAATTCAACCTCAGTAAGGGCAATACAGTCAGTAAACATGTATGATGAAAGCCTTGCTAAGTTGGAAGGAATAACAACCTTGGTAATGTTAATACATTCTGAAAAAGCTCCTTCGCCAACGGAAGTAAGGGTGGATGGGAAGGAAAGGTAAGGAACTAAGCAGCCAGCAAAGCAGTAGTCGCCGATTTCCTCAATACCCTCAATAAGTGGGAAAATGTCAAGCTCATCGCAGTATTGGAAGGATCTGTCACCGAATTCCGAAATAGTTTCAGAAAAAACAAGTGTGTCTAAGCTCTTGCAGTTGGAAAAGGCGTAGTCACCAATCTTTTCTCCAAAGCCCTGATATTCAAATCTTTTAATTTTTGTGCAGTTTTGGAAAGCTCCGTCAAAAATGTCACCCTCTGTAATAGTTACATCAATTAAAGAGGCGGGAACCCAATACTCTGTTTTAACAGCCTCACCCGCAGCATTTTTTGGGTATTGGTCAATGCCAACAAGACCTGCGTGGTTCTTTGGATTACCGAAAATGTAGCCTAAAACAGCGTTCTCCTCTGTTCTGTTCATACCCACAAAGGGGAGTGTTATTTTCTTTAAGGAATAGCAGGATGAAAATGCGCCTAAGCCGATTTTATACATTGTTGCGGGAACAACAACTGTTTCAAGATTTACGCATTTTTTAAAAGCGCCGGAGGCGATTTCTCTTATATACTTTCCGTTAAACTTTTCGGGAATTGTATATTCCTTAAGGGCAGTGTCGCCCACAGAATTGAGTATGTAGTAATCACCGCTTGGATAATAAATAAACTCAATATCACTTGGACCGTTAATAGCTCCGCAAAGAGAACAAATATCATTTACAAACTTGTGCTTTGTGGAGTCAATAAAGGGTTGTCTTTCGGTATAAAGACCGCAAATAACACAGGTACGGGATTTAATACCCTGACCCGCTTCACAGCAAAAGCCCTCTTTTTCAATTTTCCAGGTTAAAAATTGATGCTCTCCGTCAGCGCAAGGCTCCTTTGGACCTGTATCGCCCTCATCTGTCTCTTCGCCGCAGGAAACTAAAGTAATTGCAAGCAGCAGGGACAAAAGGATAAGCAAGCAAATATAAACTTTTTTCATAAAAATGCTCCTTTAATGTAAAATTATCCATTATACCTATTTTAACATTTTTATATAAGGGTGTCAACAAGAAACTTAATTATTAAAGCAATTTTCACAATAAAGCATTAAAAAAGCAACACATAGTTTACAAATGTAAACAAAGATTTGTTGAAAAATTAAACAAACTGTGTTAAAATTATAAAAAACCGAAAGGACAGAATATTTTATGGACAACATAATTGAAAAAACAAAAATTTGTTCTGAATGTGAGACAGAAAACAGCGAAAGCTCTGTTTACTGTAAAAAATGCGGCTCATATTTGGAAAAAAAGGGCTTACTGTGTGAGTACTGCGGCGAAGAGATAGAAAAGGACTCAATTTTCTGCTCGTCCTGCGGCAAAAAAATAAAAAAAGAAAGCAAGCTTAAAAACATACAAAAGGGTAAAATTTACACATTAGTAAAAGCATCCTTAATAACCTTTATAAGCGCTTTGCTTGTTATTTTCTCCTTCCTACCCTTTGTTACATACACAGTTGATGAAGATTTGGCTCCCTATGCTAAGGATGATGTTACCGTTGAAATTTCAGCAATTGATAACATTATGTTTTTCTTTGACTCCTTTGAAAATGAAAAAACCGAGGAGCTTGAGTATGATGAGGAGCTTTACGAGGAGCTTGAAGAAATACAAAGTAAAATGTCGGAGCTTGAATATAGCTACATCTACAGTGAAGAATCAAGGGAAAAGTATGATGACTTAGCGGCAGAAGCATACAAGGTTATGCTTCGCATTACACTTCATTCCAACCTTGTTGACACCCAACCCTCTATAATTTTAAGTCTTGTAGTTTCCATTTTCTATATTGCCCTTGCCTTTACAATGCTTGGTATTTCAATTTTCAATCTTGTAAGAGTAATTTTGGGTAAAAGGGTATGCTTCGGTAAAATCACAGCTCTGATTGCCCTTGCCCCCTTTGCAATTTTGTTCATCCACCTAACACAAAAAAGCGGAGCCTACGAAACAGGCATGGGCTTTGCCGCAGGCGCCCTTGTAATTTCATTAATTGCTGTGGCTCTATTAATTTGCGAAAAGTACATTGTTGAAAGAAAAGTAAACATAAAAAAGGTAATTTGCAGCACCCTGTGTGTTTTATTTTCAATTTTGGTTATGTGTCTTTCCTTCTCAAACGCCTTCGTTTTAGCCTTGGACGGCGAGTTTAACGGCTCATCAAAAACAAGCGAGGCAGAGGTTGTTTATAAATCCTCCTTCTTCCAGGAGCTTGAAATGAATGAGGATGCAGAGGAGCTTCTTTACAGTGAAAGCTATAACACAGATGTTGTAGAGGCAATCGAAAAAATAATGGCAAGCTATACCTCGGGTGAGATAGAAAGGGGTAAGGCAATTTCGGATACAACCTTCCTTTCAACCTTAGTTATGTATAGGTGGGTAAAGGGAACAAGCGTTGTGTTCTCCTCCATTTTCTATGTTGCCGCCCTGTGCGCTCTTTTTGCAATGCTTGCAGGATATAAATCGGTTGTTTCTATCTTGAAAACAGAAAGAAAGCATACAACAAGGACAGTGTTCTCCCTCATTTCCTTGGAGCTTGGCGTTGTATACCTAATCCTTGACATTGTTTATGTAATAATGAGCAATATGATGCTTGAAAAGGTTAACATTGAAAGGACAGCTGAATATTCAATTTCAGTCATCCCCGTGTTCTTAATTGTCTTTGCAATTGTAAATTTTGTTTCATCAATTATAGACAACAAAAAGAAAAAGGCAGAAATAATTTCATTAGACCAAATTTAATAAAAAAGCTTGGGCAACTCATTTGCCCAAGCTTTTTATTTTGAGTTATTTTATTTCAACCGTGTTATTGCCAAAGGAAACGGATTTTAATTTTGTGTCTTGAATAACAACCGTAACAAAGGAATATTCCTCGCCAAAAAGCGGGTCCGTCTTTGCTTCATCTAAGTAAAAATAGACACTGAGTCCACCGTTTTCCAAAAAAGAAACCTCAACTCTGTTATCAAAGCTCATCTCATCAAGGACAGAAACAATTTTCTCGCACATATCCTGTGAAAGGCTTGAATTTTTAATTTCATCAAGGCTTGTCGCCCCGTTATAAATGGTGTAGAAATAGGAAGGGAGATTAATTTCAACCTTGCCGTGGTTTATGTAGTAGGAGGTTATTCTGCTTTCCTCATGTCCGTTTTTGGAAACCGTGGCAAGGGAAAGCACATACCCGTCTGCAAATCCTATTTCAATGGAGCTGCTTTCATTAAGAGGCAAAACATAAACCTTCTTTTCCTTGTCGTAGGTAAATTGCTCGTACATAGAAAGCATTGCATAACCGGTAAATGCTTCCTCGGCGTATGTTTTACTGTTAAGGCTTCCCGCGCCTAAAAAATAATCCTCTGTGTAAATTCCGTCCTTAACCCTGCGGCTAAGACTGCCGTTTAGGGCATAATCTGTGTACTCTTGACCCACACATAGTGTAAAGGAGGTTAGCTTCTCTGGGGAAAGGGCTGCCTTCCATTCATCAAAGGTAACAACGGTAACAACCTCTTTAGTTAAGCTGTCCCCACAGTTGTAGCATTCACCGAATAAAATTGCGGAATGGTCGGAAGAGGTGCTTTTGTTAACCCCGGGCTTAAACCAATAGTCGTGCTTGCAGGCAACAGGCTTTTGGTTATCACCCCCACCGCCGCCCGTGTTACTGCTCTGTACAGAAGATGAGGTTGGGGTTACCGTTTCATCCTCACAGGAGCAGGAGCAAAGCACAAAAAACAGACACAGGATGGCACAAATTAAAAAAATTATCCTTTTATTCATCATTTTTTTCCTCATTCAAATTTTCTTTTTTCTCTTTTCTTGCGGCTCGCAGGTTATTAATTAAGGTGTTAAGCCCTAATTGGCTGGTGCCGTTTGAAATAGCAATTTTGCTGTAATGCTCGCACTCCTCGTCATTTCCTAAGGCACAGTGGCAAAGGGCTAGCCTTACGGGAATCGAACCCATTTGTCTCGGAACGATAAATCCGTGAGCCTTTGTCCGACCTTTGCCTTGAAAGTTTTTTAACTGTCTGCGCCAAAGCTCGAAAAAATCCTCTACGGATTTATTCGTTCGGAGATGCAA
>JAFTMJ010000008.1 GCA_017452475.1 Clostridia bacterium
ATTGCCTGCAGGAGCAGAAATAACAACCTTCTTTGCGCCTGCGTTGATGTGAGCCATTGATTTATCCTTGGAGCAGTAGAAGCCTGTGCACTCGAGAACAACGTCAACGCCAAGCTCACCCCATGGGCAGTTAGCAGCGTCCTTCTCTGCATAGATCTTAATTGTCTTACCGTTTACTGTGATGCTGTCCTCTGTGTTTGTAACAGTCTCAGCATACTCGTACTTACCCTGAGCTGTGTCATACTTAAGAAGATGAGCAAGCATCTTTGGGCTGGTAAGATCGTTGATAGCTACGATTTCGTAGCCTTCTGCGCCGAACATCTGTCTGAATGCAAGACGTCCGATACGGCCAAAGCCGTTAATTGCAACTTTTACTGACATTTTGAATTCCTCCGAATATTTTCGTATTTGTGTAGGTTCCCTACCAAATACATATTTTATACTATTTTTCCCAATTATACAAGAGTTTTTTTAAATTTTGTTAAAAATTTCAATTAATTTAAGGATTTTCATTCATTTTTGTTCATTTGTTATAAATATTTGTTTGACATATTAAAAAACTTCTGCTATACTATAAAATAGTATAATGTTCGTTGGAGGCTTTATGGAGATTTTTCAAGGCTTAATCGGTAATGAAGACATAAAAAATACTCTCGGTAAAGCCATTGCGGGCAGGGAGTTTTTGCACGCATACATCATCGAGGGCGCCCACGGCACGGGCAAGCACACCGTGGCAAGGCTTGCCGCCTGCGGTATTAACTGTCAGGGTCACGGCTGCAGCTCACATAGCCCTTGCGATATGTGCAGAAAAATACTGAATGACAACTGCACGGATGTTAGGTTTTTTGATGCGTTTAAGGTTGACGATATCCGCAAAATTAAGGAAACCCTATACGAAAGCCCAACGGAGTGCGACTACAAGATTTATGTACTTAACAATGTGGAAAAAATGAATGTGAAGGCGCAGAACGCGTTGCTGATTTCCTTGGAGGAGCCGCCGAAAAATGTGGTTTTTTTCCTCCTTTGCACCGATGCAACCATCCTTTTGGAAACTATACGCTCCCGCGCGCAGATTTTAAGGACAAAGCCCTTGACTAAGGAGCAGATTATTGCCCACCTTGAAAAAAGCGGTATTCCGCTGCCTCAAGGGGACAAGCTTGAGGAGATTATACTTTCCTCCCGCGGCTCTTACGGCTATGTTTTGGATATGCTGAACGAAAGCAAGGCAGACGCTCTTTTAAAGGACAGGGAAAGGGCAAGGGAGCTAACCGCCAAGCTGCTTTTAAACGACGCTTCAACGGTTACTCTGCTATTCTCTATGTACAACCAAACAAGGGACAGGCTGAAGGAGCTTTTCTCCCTTTGCTTAGTGGCTTTGAGAGATTTAGCGGTTGTTAAAAGGGCAAAGGATGCGCCCTTGTGCTTTTTCACCTCCCACAAGGAGGCAGGGGACCTAGCATCCCGCCACTCGGTACAGAAGATTTTGAATATTTACGCTATGGTGGAAGGGGCAATTGATGCGCTTAACCTAAACGCAAATGTGCCAAGCACCTTAGCTTCCTTATTAATACAAAAGAAGAAGGGCAATTAAAATGGCTGAAGAAATTTTTAATGAAGAAAAAAAGCTTGAGGTTATAGGCATCCGCTTCAAGGAGGGCGGCAAGGTTTACTACTTTGACCCTAAGGGCAATGTGGCTAAGGCGACGGATTATGCGGTTGTGGAAACCGCCCGCGGCACGGAGTTTGGCAAGGTGGCGTGCGTTAACAAGCTCGTTAGCGAAACGGAGGTTGTGCCCCCCCTGCGCCCTGTTATAAGAATTGCCACAGAGCAGGATATGAAAACAAACGAGGAAAATAAGAAAAAGGAAGCAAATGCTATCAAGGTGTGCCAAGATAAGGTGGCAAGCCACGGCTTGGAGATGAAGCTTATCGAGGCGGAATATACCTTTGACGGCTCAAAGCTCACCTTCTACTTCACTGCTGACGGCAGAATAGATTTTAGGGATTTAGTTAAGGATTTGGCTGCCACATTTAGGACAAGGATTGAGCTGCGCCAAATCGGCATCCGTGATGAGGCGAAGCTAATGGGCGGCTTGGGTGTTTGCGGCAGGGCGTTCTGCTGTAACACATTCTTGCCCGACTTTTGCCAGGTGTCAATTAAAATGGCAAAGGAGCAAAGCCTTTCACTTAACTCATCAAAGATTTCCGGCGCTTGCGGAAGACTGATGTGCTGCTTGCGCTTTGAGCATGACACATATGTGCAGGAAATCAGGCGCACGCCCCCTGTTGACTCAACGGTGAAAACCGCTGACGGTGTGGGACAGGTTACGGAGATTGCGCCCCTTACGGGAATGATTAAGGTTAAGATTGACGAAAGCATTAAGTCCTACCACAGGGACAATGTGAAAATCCTTTCTATGCCTAAGCCAAAGGGCAAAAGGGACGAAAAGGACGATGACGAGGAAATCGACGAGCAATAACTCTCTTTCAAAATATACAGGCGGGGCGGTTGCTCCGCCTTTTTTCGACAAAATATGCAAGTTATCCTTGACTAACTGCCATACGGTGTATTAAAATAGTTATAGAAAAATTTTATAACTATGGAGGTTAATTATGGCTTACAAGATTACAGATGCTTGTATCGCTTGCGGCTCTTGCCAGTCCAACTGCCCATGTGATGCTATTTCCGAGGGCGAAATCTACGTTATCGACGCTGATAAGTGCGCAGGCTGTGGCGCTTGCCAGGACGGTTGCCCGGTTGACGCTATCGTTGAGGAATAATCAATTATCGTTGCAAGGTTGTCGCTTTGCAACGATTTTTGTATTTAAAATTTTTTAGCATAAATTAAAATAATTGTTGACAAATGAAATTTTTGTGTTAGAATATAGAGGCGACTAAACGAGAAATTTTAATGGAGGGACTAAGAAATGGCATTCAAGATTACTGATGACTGCATCGCATGCGGTGCATGCGCTGAGGTTTGCCCCTGCGACTGTATCGTTGAGGGAGACGGAAAGTACGTTATCAATGCTGAGGAGTGCATCAGCTGTGGCTCTTGCGCAGGCACTTGCCCTGTTAACGCACCTGTTGAGGAATAATTAATTTTTCACATAAAAAGCAGGCCATGCACGCATAGCCTGTTTTTTATGTATCAGGGGTAAATTATGATTATTAAGGATAATGAAAGAATTAATACAGTAAATGAGGACCTACGATTAATTGAGAATAAGGATAGCTTAACCTTCGGCACCGATGCGTATCTTCTTGCCGCTTATCTGCCCAAAAGGTCAAAAAGCGTTTGCGTGGAGCTGGGCGTGGGCAGCGGAGTTATCTCAATGCTTGCCTTAACCAAGAAAAAGTGCCGCCACGTGTACGGCTTTGAGGTACAGGAGGCTATTTTTGACATAGCTAAGCGAAATGCGGAGCTAAACGGACTTGAGGGCTGCTTTACTGTTTTACACAAGGATGCGCGAAACGCCACCTCAGCCGATACCTGCGGCGAGGTTGACGCGGTATTCTCTAACCCACCCTACATGAAGGTAGACAGCGGAAAGCAAAACGAAAACGAAAACAAAAATGCATCCCGCCACGAGGTTTACGGGGAGATAAGGGACTTTTGCGCCTGCGCAAAGCGGCTTTTGAAGCACGGCGGCGACTTTTTTGCTGTTTACCGCCCCTACCGTATGATTGACTTGATTGCCGCCATGAGAGAATGCTCCTTAGAGCCTAAAAAAATCACATTTATTTACGCAAATTCGTACACTCCCCCCTCCCTTTTTCTAATTTCCGCAAAAAAGGGAGGTAAAAGCGGCTTAGTCATAGACAAGCCTGTTTACATATATAAAGACGGAACTACGGAATATACAGAGCAGTTTAAGAAAATTTACGAGTGCTGCTCCTTTGAGGAATGATTATGAGAAACAGTGAACCGAGAAATGCGCAAAAAGAAGATAAAAATCAAATAGTCGGCGGCGTTTTGTACCTTGTTGCCACCCCTATTGGCAATCTTTCCGATATTAGCCAAAGGGCGCTAAAGGTTTTAAGCGAGGTTGACATTGTTGCAGCCGAGGACACAAGGAATACAGGCAAGCTCCTTGCCTACTTTGGCATTTCCAAGCCTATGATTAGCTACTTTGAGCATAACAAAAGGGAGCGAGGCTTGGTTATCCTTGAAAAGCTGAAGGAGGGGCAAAGCTGCGCCTTAGTAACAGATGCGGGCACCCCTGCCATTAGCGACCCCGGTGAGGACTTGGTTAGGCTTTGCGCGGAAAACGGTGTTACCGTTACCTCAATTCCCGGCTGCTGCGCGGTTATAAATGCTCTTGCTTTGTCCGCGCTTGCCACAGGCAGGTTTTGCTTCGAGGGCTTTTTAAGCACCAACAAAAATGAAAGAAGCGACCGCCTAAATGAGATAAAAAACGACACTCGTACCACTATTTTTTACGAAGCGCCCCATAAGCTTGCAAAAACACTTGAGGATATTTACGCAGTTTTCGGGGATAGGAAAATTTCCCTTTGCCGTGAGCTTACCAAGCTTAACGAGGAGGTTATAAGAACCACCCTGTCGGGTGCTATTGAATATTACAAGGAAAATGCGCCAAGGGGTGAATATGTCCTTGTGGTTGAGGGCTGCACACAAAAAAGCGAGGATGACCTGTTTTGGTCTAAAATGACCGTTTCCCAGCACGTTGATTTTTATGTGAACCAAGGGCTTAAGAAAATGGACGCCATCAAAAGCGTGGCAAAGGACAGAAATCTGCCTAAAAACGAGATTTACAAGATAGTTAATACCTAAATTTTGCCCGCTTGCGCAACGCAGGCGGGTTTTTATTTGAAAAAGTTTATTTTATATATTGATATATTTGTTATTTTCTGTTAAAATATATTATTAGTAAGCAATAAGGAGGTAATTATGAGCTATGTTGCTTTTGTGGGGGGTATGGTTTTTAACTCCCACACGGAAAAATTTGAAAGAGCTAACATTATCTGCCGTGACGGATATATCACTGACATTGGCTTTGATGTTCCAAGCGGATATGAAAAAATAGATGTAACGGACAAGTACCTAATCCCAGGTCTTATTGATGTGCATACCCACGGTATTGCAGGGGGAGATTTCAACTACGCAAGTGAGAGCAAAATGGCAAAAATGTGCCACGCATATGCGAAAAACGGCACAACCTCCATTATGGCAACCCTTGCCTCCCACCCAATGAGCAGCTTGTTCAACTCCATTTACGCAATCAACCAAAACAGGGTTAACGATAAGTGCGACAAGGCAAACATTTTGGGTATTCATATGGAGGGCAGATACCTAAACCCCAAAATGCGTGGCGCGCACCCTGCCGAGCTTCTTGCCTTACCAAGCATTAGCGAGCTTAACTCCTTGGTTAATGCAATGATGCCGGCCCCTATGCACTTCGCAGTTGCCCCCGAGCTTGAGGGCGCTGACGAGTTCATCAAAAGGGCGGTAGAGCTTGGCGGCACAGTCGGCATTGCCCACACTGCCGCGACCTATGAGGAGGCGGAGCGCGCCTTGGAGCTTGGCGCCACATCCTTTACCCACACTTTCAACGCAATGACACCTATCCACCACCGAATGCCCGGTGTGGCTATATGTTCTCTTAACTCAAAAAACGCATACACGGAAATTATTTGTGACGGCATTCATTCCCACCCGGGTATGGTGCAGCTTGCATACAACGCAAAGGATAAGGACAGGCTTGTGCTTGTTACCGACTCTATGAGCGCAACTGCTATGGATGACGGGGAATATGAAATTGCAGGCACCAAGGTTTTTGTAAAGGACGGCAAGGCGGTAAATGCCGAGGGCGTGCTTGCAGACTCCACC
>JAFTMJ010000028.1 GCA_017452475.1 Clostridia bacterium
CGGCGAGCTTTCCGTAGTTCATAACTACTTCGATATTAAGGTTACAGGCATTGACGAAAACAACCTTAGCACACAAATCGCATTTAACGGTTATGTTGTTGACGGCGGCGAGATTTACTATCTCCACGCAGGAGAAACGAGCGAAACAGCCGTTGGCTCATCATATAATGAAGTAAAATAAGGAGGAGAGAACAATGAAGTACACAGCTCCTATTTACAAAAATGAAACAGTTAAGACAAATGATATCATTTGCGAGTCCCCATACAGCATAGCACATGTAAGCAAGAAGGACCCAACTACGGGTGAAACATATACTGCAACACAAATTACAGTAAACGCATCTAAGCTTTTTGCTTCCGAGCAGTATTGACAACAAAACGGCTGTTGCGACAACTCGCAACAGCCGTTTTTGTTTTAGCTTTTTTATCATAGAGCCTTGTGGTATAATTTTGGACTAATGATATTGAAACATGATGGATTTCGTGATTATAATCGAGTGAAAAACAACTACAATAAAAGAACCAATAAATGGTTTAACATTCCTTTCCTATAAGGCGAATGCAGTGAGTATAAAAACACTTAATTATTTCCGTTTTTCAATTTGAGCGAGGATGATTATGTCAAATATAAAAAAATATTGTATTTATACGACAATATATAACTTAGGATTTACATTTTGCACGGGCGCAATTATGCAAACGTTCTTAATTCAAGCGGGATTTTTGGCAGAACAGGTTTACATTCTAAATTCGTTAATGCAAATTATGCAAGTAGCTATGATGCTCGTTCTAACCTTTTTATCGGGAAAAATAAAACGCGTAAAAATGGCAACGAGTATATCCTGTTTGTCGTTAATCTTATTAACGGGTGTGTTTTTACTGGGGGCAATAAACCCTGAGCTTATAAAGCATGGCTATGTAGTTGCCGTATTTATCGTCGCAGGCGTATCCTACGTAGGTGTGGGACTCTATACTATTCTTTCATACTGCTTGCCATATCATATAATTGATATGAAGGATTATGGAAAAATGATGGGCATTAGTACAGCGATTGGGGGTGGAGTCTCCTTTTTGGCTTCTTTTGTTTATTCCATTCTTTTATCAAAATTCTCGTATATGAAAATAACATCGTCCTTTTTCGTACTTGCAATAGTATGCTTTATCATAACAAGCATTGTGTGTGCGTCTATGAGAGAGAAAAACGTAGATGCGAATGAAGAAGAGCAGGAAAAAAACGATTTTATCGCAGTGTTTAAGAATAAGCATACATATATATTATTAATTCCGAATTTTGTGCGTGGACTATCTGTAGGAATATTTAGCGTTATCGCTACAATCGCCATTGCCGAGAGCATTTTAAATGAAACAACCTCATCCTATGTGAATGTTATTTTACAAATAGCCACCTTCGCAGGTAACATATTTTTTGCGTTTGCATACAAAAAGCTGTCATCGAAGAATTTACTCTTAATTGCAACCCTTGGTGTGTGCGTAAGCTTTCCATTTTCTCTTGAACTTGGGGTCGTTGGCTTCTTTTTTTGCTTTACGATTGCTTCGTTTTTTAGGTTTGTTACTGATACAGCGATTCCCGTGCTTATTACAGAAATTATTCCAAAGGAGCAAATCGGACCGTACACATCTATTCGTATGCTCGTTTTTACGGGAGCGCAAGCAGTTGCAACCTTACTTATAATGCCACTTAAAAACGCAATCGGCTATACAGGTGTATTGATTTTTGCTACAATTATGCTATTTATTTGTGGCGTATTGTATTACGCTGTTGCAAGAAGTGTAAAACAAAACGAATTGAAAAGGAGCAAAAGCAATTGAAGCAACAAACAAAGTTTATAATTCAAATGGACCCTTATATGGGAGAGCTTGCAAATATTCCGGCGGATAAGCTCATAGAGTGGCTTTTTTACTGTGTTGATAAAAAAGGTGTAAAGGTAGATGAGATTTTTTGGGAGGGACATTGCTTTTTTGAGCAGGAATGCCCCTGCTACAATGCAGGAATATATAAAAAATTTCAAGATAAAGGTATAAATATTATGGAGCTCATTATAGATGAGTGCCATAAACGTGGAATTAAAGCATATTGCAATCATCGTTTTTCAGAGGTAGAGTTAGACCTTGAAAATGGCAGAAACGAGCTAAAGCAAAAGCATAAGGACTGGGTCATTAAAACATGGTGGCAAGAAGGATTATGGAATTTAGCATCATCAGAGCTACAGGAATTTAAGCTTAACTACATAACAAAAATTATGACCAAATATCCCTTTGACGGAATTTGCATAGACTTTTTAAGGCATCTTCCTTGCCTTCCTGTAGGTAAGCAATGGGAACACAGAGAATATGCGACGGAGTTTATGCGTAAGCTAAAGGATAATATGAATAAGCTTAACCGTCAAGTTGTAGTGGGTGCTAAGCTTCCCGAAAACAAGGAAGCGTGTTATGCAGATGGCTTTGATGTTGAAAAGTGGGCAGAAAATAACTTGGTCGACTTTGTCATCGGAGGCTCAAGAACGGTAAATCCCGATATTGATTGGTATAAAAAAATCACAGAAGGTACAGATACTTTAGTCTATACTTGTTGGGATGCGTGGCATTTGTCGGACGCATGCCATAATCAGACAAGCGATTTCTATCGTGGAATGTTGTCTAATTGGACCCACAAGGGTGTTGATGGAATTGTCGCATTTAACTTTGCACCCGCCCCCCACAAAGAGCTTTCTAAATTGCTTCCCCCGGAAGAAATAATGAATTGTCTTGGCAGAGATTATTCTGATTTTTATAATCTTTTGGGAGAGGGAAATTTTGGGGATAAAGCTCTGAAATATGTTGCAGATCGAAGAGGCGGTTATCCTTTTTTAACAGGATGTGGAGGAAATAATGTTTTTGCTCCCCTTCCTGCACCTATTCCAAACGATGAAACACCACTGGACGTAAAAATTGATGTGTGTAGAGATTTTAGGGACAGACAAGCAGAGGTAAGATTTGTTATAACCAACGCAAAATCATCTTGCGATAGATTTAAAATCTTCTTAAATGGAATTCAAATAAAGGACTTTTCTGAGGATTATTCTTATACGGACCAACAGATTTTTTGGCCCGAGCCACAACCTGCAGTATATACCGCTAACTGCTTAAACTCAAATCCTGCACCTATTTTAGAAATTAAAGCAAGGGTTGACGGTAGCCTTATTAAGAACGGAACAAACACACTTTCAATAGCTGTTATTGACAGAGTAAATTATATGCTTGATTCGGACAGTATAAATGTTGAACGAGCAGAAATTATCATTAAAGCTAAACAGATTTTAATAAAAGGTTGAAAAATTTAACAAAAGTAGCTTTATGACGAAAGCATTAAAAAAAGCCATAGGCTTTTTTTAATGTTAATCTTTCTGTCAATCGTGCGTTTTGATAGCTTTATGCGGTGGTTGATTTTGGATTTCATAATATACGAAAAATTTGTCGGTATTAAATAAGCGAAAATTTTTCGCGATACTCTGAGGGGGAGAGGCCTGTTTCCTTTTTGAAGGTTTTTCTAAAGAAATTTACATCATCGTAGCCACAGAGTGAGCCGATTTTTTGGACCGTCATATTTGTTGTGCATAAAAGCTCCTTGGCGCTACTTGTGCGAAGCTTGATTATGTATTTAGTGGGGGACATGGACATTTGCTTTTTAAATGTCATATTATATGCGGTCATACAAATATTTTCCATTTGCGCAAGAAAGGGAATTTTGATTTGAGAGGTATAATTTTCGTTAAGGTATCTTATGGATTTTGAAAGGCTTATTCTTTCTGTTTTGTTTTTCTCAATAGCTCTGCCTATTTCAATTAAAAGCCTGTCCAAAAGGGCGGCTAAATCGTAGGTCCTGTATGAATCGTTCCTTGCAAAGCCCTCAAACAGCTTTTGAGACCTGGTAGAAATAAACAGCCCATTTGCACAAAGCAATTTTGATGAGCTTGCGGAAAGTGGCAAAATTGTAACTGAATCCGCAAGGATTGCACACGATTACTTCGGTGTTAGAATTTCAGGCATAACTGAAGGCTACACAGATAAGGCTGTTGTATTCTGCGCACATGTTAAGGACGGCGACACAGTTTACTACCTTGACAACGAGCAGACTGTAACCGAAATTACAGGCAAGAGCTACAACCAAGTAATTGAAATCGGTACAAAGGAGAACTAATATGAAGTACACAGCTCCAATTTATGAAAAAGAGACAGTTAAGACAAATGACATCATTTGCGAGTCCCCATATACCGTAGCACATGTAAGCAAGAAGGACCCAACCACAGGAGAAACATATACTGCAACACAGATTACAGTAAATGCATCCAAGTTATTCGGCTCCGAGCAATATTGACAACAAAAACGGCTGTTGCGACAGTTCGCAACAGCCGTTTTTGTTTTGCTGATTGATTATAGTATTTCAATTTCCAAATAAAAATAAAAAACTATTGACAAACAGAAAAAAATTGTGTATAATTGTAAAGCAAACTATTGAAACAGCGGTTTGCGACCGTTTTTAACGGTGCTTGTGTGGGAGTACTCAAGAGGCTGTAAGAGGCGTCCCTGCTAAGGATGTAGGCCGGGTTCCCGGTGCGGAAGTTCGAATCTTCTCTCCCACGCCAAAAGAAACCTAAACCGAATTTTTTTCGGTTTAGGTTTCTTTTTTTGTCGTGGGAGAGAAATCGAACTTCTCTTTTGATTGCCTGTCAATCAAAATGAAGTTCGCAAGCGAGGCAAGGGTCGTTGTCTGCTTGCAAGCATAAGACCCGCCGAAGCTCATTTTCGTAAGAAAATGCATCTTCTCTCCCACGCATCTATCATTTCTCTTATCCTTTTCGGGAGGGCGAACCCCTCCCCTACTTTTTTCTTTTCTTTTCGGGAGTGCGATAGGGGTCCTCAAAAATCCTTGTGATTTTTGGGGTTCGCGTGGGACCCCTCCCCTACGAGTGAAATGAATAATGAATAATTGTAACCCCCGCAAAGCATCAAAAAAGCTGTCAAATGACAGCCTTTTATGATTTCACAAAATATTAGAAAACTCACTTCTGTCCGCAATGCCTGTTTTTTGCACTACTCTTAGTACCGTTTGCTTAACGGTTGACTCGGAAATATAAAGCATACCCGCAATATCCTTGGTGGTAAAGCCAAAGGCGGCAAGCTTTGCAATTTCCCTTTCACGGGGGGACAGGTTTGTGGCTATATAGCGGTTTCTTACCGCGCCGCTTAGCCTTGCCCAGCCTATGCTATATGTCCGATATAGCTCTGTCACAATTGTAACCGCATTTTTGTCAGCTAATGCGAGCCTTTCCTCCAAAAGTCCGTCAAAGTGGCGAATATACTCAACCAAGATGCCAAAGAGTCCGTCGGGCAAGACCAGGCTTATCGCCCTGTCAATATGCTGCACCGCAAGCTCCCTTTGACCTGAGTTATGGTAAGCAACCGCACAGGAAAGGCGCAAAAATATCTCGGGAATAATGGTCCTGTCCACACGGGCTTGGCTTATCATTGGCTCAATGGTGTTTGGTATCATTTTCATAAGCGCCAAGCCGCTAACACCCTCTAAGGAAACCTGCTTGGAGGCAACCGCATACGCCGCCATATAAAGATACTTTATGTAGTAAACCTTGGCGCAGGGGTGGGAGTCCGCAGGGAGCGCGTCAAAGCAGCCGCGGATAAACCACTCGGGAAAGTCCTTGTTATCATAAATGGAGCTGTCGATTATAGCCAAGGTAAGGGACACAATTTCCCTTTGAGTCTTGCTCTCACAGGGTGCCTCACAAATGTGCTTTTTTGCCTCATTCCACAGCCTCAAATCTCCACGCCAAATGGCGCACTGTGCAAGGAGCATGCCGCCGCCAAGAATTGCATAAAAGCCTGAGTGTGAACGCAAAAAATACCTTGCTTTATCGTAAATTTTCTCTATCTCGCCTCTGCGGTAAGCAATTTGAGCCTTAAAAAGCTCATACGCCTCCATATTGTTTTCAAAAAGGGATATGCTCTCATCCGCCTTTCCTGCGGTGCTGTATATATTTGTCATATCAAGGAAGGGGCTTTTCCTTGGCATTGGCATATGCGGGTCATCCCCCTTATTGGAGCTGGGCAAAACCGCATAATTGGGTATCATCCAAGTGCGCTCCCATCGGGTTGCGCCCTTTATTTTTCCTTCCTTGCATAGGCTCTGCACCCGCCTTGGGGTAACCCCCCATTTTTCCGCCGCCTGCTTTACTGTTATCATATCTTTTCCTCCGTTTTCGTCAAAACGAAAAATTTGCCGTTTTTTGCTTCGCCCAAACGAAATATATAATTATTATACCTCTATTTTCCCTGCACTGTCAATGAAAAGGCTAAAACTTTTTTCGTATTTTTTCAAATAATATTGCACTTGCCCCCAGCCTGTGCTACAATAATTTTATAAAATTGTTCTTACAAAGGAGAAGAGTGTAAAAATGAGAATTTTATTCCAAGGCGACTCAATAACAGATGCGGACAGAAGCAGGGAGGACAGCACCCGTCTTGGCAGGGGCTACCCGTTGCTGGTTGAGGCTGCCTTAGGCCTTGAGGAGCCAGATAAGCACGAATTTATTAACCGCGGAATCAGCGGCAACAGGATTGTTGACCTATACGCCCGCATAAAGTGCGACATAATTAACCTAAAGCCTGATGTGATGAGCATATTAATCGGCGTTAACGATGTTTGGCACGAAATTGGAGAAAGCCCCAACGGCGTCAGCGCTGACAAGTTCTTCAAAATCTACTCAATGCTGATTGAGGAGATAAAGGAAGCACTGCCGAGCATTAAAATTATGATTTTGGAGCCCTTTGTTTTGGAGGCTTGCTCCACCACCGAGCATTGGGAGTTTTTCAAAACAGAGGTTTCAAAGAGGGCGGAGGCAGCAAGGAAAATTGCGGAAAAGTATTCCCTTCCCTTTATTCCTCTCCAAACAGGCTTTGATGAGCTTGCAAAAAAGGCGCCAAACAGCTATTGGTTAGGGGACGGCGTCCACCCAACAGCAAAGGGTCACGAGTTTATCAAAAGCCAATGGCTAAAAGCATTCAAAGAGCTATAAAAAAACAGGTGTACTCAATCGTACACCTGTTTTTTAGCCTAAATGTTAATTTCTGCTGTGTGAGGTCTGTGGTCGGATGCCACAAGCTCGGGGATGCACGCATCCATCACCTCTATGTCGGGAGAAACGAAAATGTAGTCAATTTTCATCTCGGGCTTGGGGGACGGGAAGCTCAGCTTGCTTTCACAAAAGCCAACGGAGGCATCCTTCATTCTTGCTCTTATGGGCTTCAAAAGCTCGCTTTCCGGGGTCACATTAAAGTCCCCCATAAGAATACACTTTTCATCTCTTATCAGCTCCAAAACCGCTTTTGCCGCATTCTCCTGCTCATCCCTTTCCAAGCCGAAGTGGGTCACCAAAACCCTTAAGCCGTTTTCCAGCTCCGCTTTTAATACGCATCTTGTTTCATAACAGCCGCCCTGCCTTTTATGGCTTGGGTCGGGGATTATAACCGTTTCCACACTCTTGAACGGGATTTTTGACAAAATGCCGTTGCCGTACGGGCCGTCATTATCGTCTATCGCCTTTGCAAAATAATGGTTTTCAAGTCCTGTTAGACGGGAAAGCTCCCTTGTCTGCTCGCAGTACTTGCCGCCGTTAAACATTTCGTTAAGTCCAACTATGTCAGCGCCGCAATCCTTAATTGTCTTAGCCATCTTTTCATAGTCCACCCTCTGCTCTAAAAAGTTCAAGCAGTGCTGGGTGTTAAAGCTCATTATTTTCATCCTGATCTCCTTTTTTGTCACATAGCGTTTAGAACCTATGTGTTCCCCTTTTTACCTTGTGTGAAGCTCCGTTAATTATAACCGTTGCGTTTTTCGGCACGGTTATTTCATAACGGATTTTGCCGTTTTCGTGATACCATTTTGACACAATTTTGCCAAATTTCGTACACAGGGTGGCACTTAAATAGTCGAGCAGGTCTGTGGGGTGAGGCTCAATAACTATTTTCTCAAAGGCGGGCTTATCCTCACAGGGCTTAATTCCGCAGGCTACCTCATACACCCAATCCGCCACGCTGCCGTATGCATAGTGGTTAAAGGAATTCATCGCCTCGGACCAAAATTCGCCCTTTTCATTCTTTCCGTCCCAATGCTCCCAAATGGTAGTTGCTCCCTGCTTTACTGAGTAAAGCCAAGAGGGGAACTTGTCCTGCAAAAGCAGCTTGTATGCGGTTTCGCAATATCCGTTTTGGGAAAGGGCGTGCAAAAGGTATGGTGTTCCCACAAAGCCTGTTTTCAGCCTGTTGCCGTTTTCCACTATCATTTGGTTCAGCTGCTTTGCAACCGATGCTTTGTTTTCAGCCACATCAAAATACAGCGCCAAAACACACTCGGTTTGGGTTTTATATTCCTTAAAGGTTGCTTTTAATTTTTCGGTAATTCTTTCGTGCAAGACCTCATATTTTTTCGTGTCCTTGCCCAAAAGCTTGCCAACCTTACACACAATTCCCACCGAATGTCGGTAAAATACAGAGGCAATAAAGTCCTCGTTTGATGAGCCACGGTAGCTCCCTGAGGGGGCATCAAGCCCAAGCCAGTCACCAAACTGGTCACATCCTGTCCACAGGTATTTCTCCTTTGTCACACTTCCTATGTATGCTATGTATTTTTTCATACAGGAATAGTGCTTTTTTAATATCTCCCTGTTTCCGTAGGTTAGGTACATTTGGTAAGGAATTATGGTTGCGCTATCCCCCCACACGGCGCCGCTGCTTTCTGCCGTTGACCAGTCCCAGCACACGGTTTGGGGAATTATGTTGGGTATATAGCCTGTTTTTCCTTGATCCAAGCGCATATCGTGCAGCCATTTTTCAAAGAATTTATTAACATCATAGTTGTAGCAAGCCGCCTTACAGAAAACTGTTGCATCTCCCGTCCAGCCCTGCCTTTCATCCCTTTGGGGACAGTCTGTGGGCACGTCCAAAAAATTGCCCTTTTGACCCCAAATTATGTTGGAGAAAAGCTGATTAAGCTCCTTGCTTGAGCTTTCCAAATAGCCTGTGCGCTTAATGTCAGAGTGCAAAACAATGGCGCGGAGGTTTTCCTTTTTTATCTCAACGGGAAAGCTGTCCACACGCATATACCTAAAGCCCCAAAAGGCTAAAATCGGCTTGTAGCGGTTTTCGCCCTTATGGCAAATGTACTCAAAGCGCGCCTTGGCATCACGGTAGTTTTCATTATAAAAGTTGCCGTTTTTGTCAAGCTCCTCGCAAACGGTAAACTCAACCCTGTCCCCTGCCTTAGCTAAAACATTAAATTCAAAATATCCCGTTAAGTTTTGTCCGAAATCAACAATAGTGTCCCCGTTAGGAGCCTTAAAAATCGACACAGGGTCAAGGGTTTCCTGCTCTTTTACAAAAACCCCCTCCTGCTTTACGATTTTTTTCTTATCGTAATCAATAGGGGCAGCGCTTACATAGCTATCCTCAAACAGGCTGTCGTAAATCTCACCGTCGTACAGCTCCGCCATCCTTAGCTTGTCCTTTTTGCAAAGCCACCCTTCATCGGTCAGGATTTTTTCCACAGTGCCATCCTTATATACGATTACAACCTCGGCAATCAGCGCTTTTTTAAGCTCCTCCTTGCCATTATCCACATTAAAGTTGATTTTTCCCTTGTACCATCCGTCAGACACTATAACATCCAAGTCATTCTCATACGAGAGCATATTTGTTATATCATAGCTTTGGTACTGCACACGGCGGCGGGAGGTAAAGCCCGGAGCTAATATAAAATCCCCCACCCTGTGTCCGTTAATCTCTGCATAATAGCATCCAAGGGAGGTAATATTTAGGGTTGCCCTTCTTACCTCTTTTGTTATATTTATCTTTCTGTTAAAATGTACAGGCTCGTAAAGCTTGTTTTGCGGATGAGTTATCCACTTTGCATCCCTTATCATTTAAAATCTGTTATCCTTCATAAATTTCGCTAAATTTTGCGCCAAAAGCTCACTGCCGTAGGTGCTTGGGTGAATACCGTCCGCTAGACAAGCAACCACATTTGGCATCATATCAAAGCCGTCAACCACCAAAATTCCTTGGTGATTTTCGCACGCCCTCTTTATCGTATCGGCGCACCATCTGAGCCTATCCATATTCAAATCCCTTGTTCTCCAAAGAGGGGTAACGCACAAAACGGGGGTGGTGGGGTATATTTCCCTTAATCTTTCAAAAAACTCAAATGTTGATTTTTCGTAATCAAAGCCGCACGTTTCAAGGCACTCTGCCTCATAGTAGTTCGTGCCCAGGAACACCATAATTTTGTCGGGCTCAAAGCCATCAACCCTCATCAAGTCCTTTGGCTCAAAGCGGTAGCCGCCAATTCCTTGATCCAAAAATTGATAGCCTGTCCTTCTCTGCAAGCCGTTTATGTAAGAGGCGCTGGCAATATCGGGTCCTGCGCCCTGAGTTATGGAGTCCCCAATAACAAGCACCCTTTGCCCCTTATCCTTGACGGATTTATACCTTCCGTCAACGGTAAGGTTCTTTATTTCAAGCTTGCTTTCACCCGGCAAATATACGGTCACAAGCTTTTCTCCCTTAGGCAAGTCAAACTCAACCCTGCCCTTTAGCCTGTTTTCAATGTAATAAACATCGGTTAAAACACCGTTTACATATAGGTCAACGGTGTTTCCCCTTTCGTGGCTGTGGGATGTGCGGTAATCAAAGCTGAGGCGCTCCGCATCCGTCTTGAATTCCATACGGATGCCGCCTGTAAAGCCTGCGTACATTCTCCAGCCCCAGTCATATTTTTCATCTGCCATATAATCTATTTGCGCCTTGCTGTATCTGCGGGGAGTTATATAAGCCCCGTCCTCTTCAAAACAAACAACGCCCTTAAAAAGCTTTTTCAATGATTTTTTAGAAAATTTCATAATTCTTTACCCTTCGTCAGTGTGCAAATTCAACTTAATTCGACTGCAAGCTATTAGATATTAAAATACTTAATGGCGTTATTGTAGCAAATGTCCTTGACAACAGAGCCCACAAGCTCAAGATTTGCGGTCATTTCGCCCTTTTCGATAAGAGTGCCCAGGTATGTACAAAGTATTCTGCGGAAATAGTGGTGGCGCGGATAGGACAAAAGGGAACGGCTATCTGTCAGCATACCTACAAAGGCGCCGATATGACCTGTGGCGGTCAAGTCCTCCAAGTGCTTTTCCATACCCACCTTATTGTCAAGGAACCACCAAGCGGGGCCGTACTGTATCTTGCCCCTTGCCTCGTCGCTTTGGAAGCAGCCTATAAGAGCCATAATCTCCGCGTTCATCTTTGGGTTCAGGTTAAAAATGATAAGCTTTGGCAAAGCGCCCTCGCTGTTCAGCCTATCCATCAAACGGGAGAGGTTGGATATTGAGTTTTTATCGGAAACGCTGTCAAAGCCCGTGTCAAGCCCAAGCCTTTCGAGCATTACAGAGTTGTTGTTACGCATTGCGCCGAAGTGAAGCTCGGTTGCAACCTTGTGCTTTGCATACAGCTTCATTAAGAAATATGTTACATAGCCCTTAAATATCTCACTGTCCTCAGCGCTCACCGCATTGCCTGCAATTGTGGACTTAAGCACCCTGTCCGCATCCTCTTTTTTAGACACAGGGTACACATTTTCCACCGCAATATCACTTGCGCGGCATCCAACGGACAAGAAGGCAAGCAAGCGCTTTTCAAGGGCGCTTTCCAGCTCGTCAATTGAGGAAATTTTGTGTGTCAGCTCCTCCAGCTTGCCAAGAAAGGTTAAGTATCCCTTTGCCTCAATGTTCATTATCTTGTCGGCGCGGAAGGCAGGAATAACGGAAAAGCCATATCCCTTTTCCTTGATTTTTTCAAAGGTTGTAAGGTCGTCAAACACCTCGTTTGTTGTAAACACATGGGTAACATTTGAGCCTTCGATAAGACTTTTCGGAGTTACGCTGTTTTTTCTGATATAGTCATTGCACTCATCCCAAATAGCCTCCGCATTGTCAGCATTAATTTCAAGCTCACAGCCAAAGTACTCCTTCAGCTCCACCTGTGACCAGTGATAAAGGGGGTTGCCAAAGGCGGTGCCAAGGGCGGTACAGTATGCCACAAACTTCTCCTTGTTGGAGGCAGAGCCTGTAATTTTCTCCTCGTTCACGCCATAATTACGCATTAGGCGCCACTTATAGTGATCCCCTGCCAGCCAAACCTCGAAAATATCGCTAAAGGGCTTGTTTTCAAGTATTTGTCTTTCGGGCAAATGGCAATGGTAGTCAAATATTGGCATATCCTTTGCGTAGTCAAAATATAGCTTTTCTGCAGTTTTATTGTAAAGTAAAAAATTGTTCTTTATGTAGCTCATTACAGTGTTACTCCATCCTTAAATATTGCAATTTCGGAAAAACCGTTTAATTCATTTTTTGTCTTTTCGCCTGAGGCAACCCCTATAACATAGTCAAGGAGCCTTTCTGTTATTTCCTCCATCGGCTCACCCTCCAAAACCGGGGATGCGTCAAAGTCAATCCAGTTCCTCTTTTTGTCATAAAGGTTCTTGTTTGTGGAAATTTTAACCGTGGGCACGGGCCCTCCAAGGGGCGTTCCCCTGCCTGTGGTGAAAAGCACCATATGCGCGCCGCACGCCATTAGGTTAGTCACCGCCACAATGTCATTGCCGGGACCGTTTAAAAGGGATAAGCCGTTTTTAGAAAGGGTATCTCCGTAATCAAGGACATCAACCACGGGGGAAAGCCCGCCCTTTTGCACACACCCCAAGGACTTTTCCTCAAGGGTGGTAATTCCCCCCGCCTTGTTTCCGGGGGATGGGTTTTCGTAAATTACCTGATTATGCCTTGTGTAATAATCCTTAAAGTCATTTATCAGCTTCACGCACTTGTCAAAGATATCCCTGTCAACGCACCTTTCCATTAATAGATGCTCAGCGCCAAACATCTCGGGCACCTCGGTCAGCACACAGCTGCCCCCAAAGGAAACCATTTTGTCGCAAAGGCTGCCAACCAGGGGGTTGGCGGAAATTCCGCTATATCCGTCGCTACCACCGCACTTTAAGCCTAAGCGCAGTCGGGAAATGCTTACTTTTTCTCTCTTAAACTGCGAAGCGTAAGCCTTCAAGCCCTCAATTATAGACACTCCCTCGGCTATTTCGTCCTCCACATCCTGACAGTTTAAAAATTTTACACGGTCTTGGTTGTACTCACCAAGCGCCTTTTTCATTTCCCCAATGTTATTGTTTTCGCACCCCAAGCCAAGGACCAAAACACCCCCTGCATTTGGATGCTTTATCATTCCGCACAGTATTTTCTGTGTCAGCGCATTGTCCTCACCAAGCTGAGAGCAGCCGTATGGATGAGGAAAATATTTTGCCCCTGTTTTCTCCGCTATGGTCTGCGCAACCTTGTTTACACAGCCGACGGTATTAACAATCCAAATATCGTTGCGTATGCCCACATCCCCATTTTCACGGATATATCCCTCAAAGCACAGGTCGCTTTCCACAGGGGATATACCGTAATCCTTGTAATTGTAGGTATACTCAAGGCTGCCGCTTAAATTTGTTTTAACATTGTGGGTATGCACATGCTCACCCACCTGAATATCGCAGGTTGCGTGGCCGATTGGGGAGCCGTATTTAATTACATTTTCCCCTGCCTTAATAGGCTTTAGGGCATACTTGTGCCCGTTTTCGCGCACCTCAACATTGTCAAGCTTATGAATTTGCATATTCTTCAACCTCGCAGGCAAAGCCTGTCAAATCCTGTCCCCATAAGGACACATCCGCCAAAATTTCCTTAACACTACCCTTTTGCATCTTCTCTATCACTGCAGGGTCATCGTTTGGAGTGCCCTTTTTGTAAAACTCTATGAGCTTTCCAAAGGAGAACATAAGTGCTTTCGGTGTCTTGCCGTATTTTTTCTTGTAGTCAAGGATAGAGGGCAAAACCCTTACCTTAAACTTACTAACGGAGTTTAGCGCAATTGACCGACACATATGGCGAATATATGGGTTGGCAAACCTAACCATAACCGCCCTTGCGTATTCCTCCGTTTCCTTTCTATCCATATCAAGGGAAGCAACAATTTCCTCCTGGCAAGCCTTTAGATGGGCTGACATAACCTGATCCGCCAAGCAGTCCCCCACGGTTTCAACACCGCGCAAAAGCGCATAGGGTATCATTGATGTGTGGGAGCCGTTTAGGATGCGCACCTTAATTGTACGGTATTTCTTAAGCTCACGGGTCAAAATCACATTAAGTCCGCACTTGTCAAGGGGAAGCTCGTTAAAAAGACCCTCATAGCCGTCAATTACCCAAAGGTGGAAGTACTCCGAGGTGTTAACCATCCTGTCCTCAAAGCCCACATCTATTTTTTCCTCCTTGGGGTATCCTGTATTTATTCTGTCAACCAGGGTGTTTGTAAAAATGTTGTCCTTTTCAATCCAATTCTTAAAGCCCTCGCCCAAGCCCCAAAGGTCAGCGTACTTCAAAATGCAGCTCTTCAGCTCGCCGCCGTTATTCTCGATAAGCTCGCATGGCAGGAACACAAAGCCGCCAAGCCCAAGCTCAAATCTCTTGTATAAAAGCTGGGTCAGCTTACCGGGGAAGGTTGCGGCAGGGGTGTCCTCCATTTTATCCTCACTGCTAAAGACAATGCCCGCCTCGGTAGTGTTGGAAACAACAAAACGGAAATCGGGATTTTCCGCCAACGCCATATAGCCCTCAAAATCGTCATAGGGCTTAACGCACCTGGAAATTACATCTATTTTCTTTATATCAATGCCCTCAACGCCGCGGCAAAGGTGAGTATACACACAGCCCTGCTCTGTAAGCATATCGCACATGCCGTTCTTTATAGGCTGAACAACCACAACGCTTGCGTTAAGGTCTGTTTTTTCATTGGCAATTTGGAGCATCCAATCAACAAATCCGCGTAAAAATCCGCCCTCTCCAAACTGAATAACCTTTTCTTTTCTCATTTCTTTTTCTCCTTTATCGATTTTTGATTTCTTCACCACAGAGGCAAAGATAATTCATTTTGATTATAGCACAATCGTATATATTTATCAATCATATTTTCGTTTATTTTCTTGACATTTTGGCGCAGGTGCTTTATACTTAATATGTGGTACTCCAATCCTTATAAAGAGGACACAAAAGCAAAAACGTGACTGATTACAATTTTTGAGAGGTTTATATGAAGAAAATTTTAGGCATCGAGCTTGGCTCAACAAGAATAAAATCCGTATTGATTGATGAAAACGCCACTGTTATCGCCCAGGGCGCATATGACTGGGAAAATAAGCTTGAAAACGGCTATTGGACGTACTCCTTGGAGGATGTTTGGACAGGACTTCAAAGCTCCTTTGCAGATTTGTGCAAGAACCTTGGCGCACCCATCGAAAGCCTTGACTCAATCGGCATTTCCGCAATGATGCACGGATACCTCGCCTTTGATAAAAATGACAATTTGTTAGTGCCCTTCAGAACCTGGAGAAATACAACAACAGCACAGGCGGCAAAAGAGTTGACAAAGGCGCTTCATTTCAATATGCCTCAGCGCTGGAGTGGCTCCCACTTCTACCAAGCGGTTTTAAACAAGGAGGAGCACGTAAAGGATGTTGCCTTTTTAACCACCTTGGCAGGCTATGTACATTGGATGCTCACCGGCAAAAAGGTTATCGGTATTGGTGATGCGGCAGGTATGGTGCCAACCAAGGGCAAGGACTATGACCTTGAAAAAATCGCTATTTACAACTCTCTGCTCAAAAAGCAGGGTATTGACAAGGATATTTACGCGCTTTTGCCAAAGGCAATTGTGGCAGGCGAGGATGCAGGCTCTTTAACAGAAAAGGGCGCCTTGCTTCTTGACCCAACAGGCACATTGAAATGCGGCTGTCCCCTTTGCCCTCCTGAGGGAGATGCAGGCACAGGTATGGTTGCCACAAACGCAGTTAAGGTGCGCACAGGTAACGTAAGTGCAGGCACATCCGCCTTTGCAATGGTTGTTCTTGAAAAGCCCCTTTCAAAGGTAAATGAGTCCATTGACATTGTTGCCACACCAAGCGGCGCTGATGTTGCAATGGTACACGCAAACAACTTCACCTCCGAAATTAATGCTTGGGCAAGCCTGTTTAATGAGGTTATTGAGTTGGCAGGCGGCTCTATAAAGAAGGGCCCCCTCTTTGATAAGCTCTACGAGGTTTCCTTAAAGAGCGACTCCGATGTTGGCGGCTTGGTTGGCTACAACTTCCTCTCAGGCGAGCCTATTGTGGGTATGGAAAGCGGTATTCCCCTTGTGGCAAGGAAGCCAAGCGGAAAATTAACCCTTGCAAACTTTATGCAAATGCAGCTCTACTCTGCCTTGGGCGCTATGAGCATCGGTATGGAGATTTTGGCTGAGGAGAATGTTCAAATCGAGGATATTTGCGGCCACGGCGGCTTCTTTAAGGCTCCCTTTGTAGGCGCAAACGCAATGAGCGCAGCGCTGAATGCACCTATCACCACTATGAAAAACGCAGGCGAGGGTGGCGCTTGGGGCGTTGCCGTTTTGGCACTTTACAGAATTTGCAACACAACATCCCTTGAAGCCTTCCTTGACAAGCTCTTTGCAAGCGCAGAAAAGGAAACAGTTGTGGCAAGCGAGCAGGAAAAATTAAAATTCAAGGAATTTATGAAATCCTACAAAGCAGGCTTAGCCATCGAAAAGCTTGCAACCGAAAGGCTATAAAACTACATAAAAAAGAACAGACACGGCTTGTGTCTGTTCTTTTTGCTTAGTGCCTTTGAGGCACAATTCGGTTTAAAACTCAACTGTTAGCCTTTCCCCTGCCTTGATGTGTACCTTTTTAAAGTCTAAAAGCTCCGGGTGGGGCTCGTATTTAAACTGCAAAACGGCGTAGTCTGTGTCCATTTTGCCCTCGTTTGAAAGCTCCACTGTGCTTTCATTTATCCAATTTTCCTTTACATCCCCGTAGGTTAGACCGTAGCCGAAGGGGTAAAGGGGCTTGCCCTTAAAGAACTTATATGTACGGTTTTCCATGCTGTAATCCCTGAAGGGAGGTAAATCCTCTGTGCTTCTGTAGAATGTAACGGGAAGCCGTCCGCTGGGTGAGCATTTTCCAAGCAAAATATCAGTCACAGCGCGTCCGCCCTCTGCGCCGGGATAGAAGCATTGAATAACCGCGTCGCACTGCTTATCCTGGTCACAAAGCGCAATTGCGCTTCCGCTGACGTTAATAAATATGGTGGGCTTGCCAAGCTTCATAATCTCATTATAGAGCTTTTTCTGTGTGATTGGAAGCTCAAGATCCCTCTTATCGCCTGCCACATCGCCGTTGAAGGCGTCGCCCTCCTCACCCTCCATAGATGGGTTAAGACCCATACAAAGAATTACAACATCTGCCTTTTGCGCGGCAATCACAGCCTCACGGTTAGGGAAGCCTGACCAGTTGCCGTCATCGTGGAAGGTGTGACAGCCCTTGGCATAGATAATCTTGCCGTCAAATGCATCCTGCAAGCCATTCAAAATCGTCACATATCTTGAGGGGGTGCCGTTATAGTTTGCGTGCAAAACAGTTCTGTCGTCGGCATTGGGACCGATAACCGCAATTGTTTTTACATCCTTGGAAAGAGGCAAGATGCCGTTATTCTTAAGAAGAACCACACTCTCCCTTGCCATTTGGCGGTTAAGCTCCAAATGCTCCTCGCACTCTACCACATCATAGGGGATATTATCGTATTCGCAGTCGGTATCAAACATACCAAGGCGGAAGCGTGCTTCAAATAGCTTTTCTACCGCTTTTGTTATGGTTTCCTCGGTTATCAGATCCATCTCGTAAGCCTCGTATAAGCTAAGGTAAGCATCGCCGCAGTTAAGCTGACAGCCGTTGTTTACAGCCAACGCCGCACTTTCTGCCTCCGTGTCGGTTATGTGGTGTCCCCTGTTTATGTCCGCAATTGCACCGCAGTCGGAAACAACATAGCCCTTAAAGCCAAGCTCACCGTACAAAATGTCCCCGAGCAGAGTTTTGCTTGCACAGCACGCCTCACCGTTTACACGGTTGTATGCGCCCATTACCGCGCTTGGGTCTGCATTGTCAATGCAATACTTAAAGGCGCTTAAATATGTTTCATATAAATCCTTTTTGGAAACAACCGCATCAAAGCTATGGCGTTCACTTTCAGGACCGCTATGCACAGCATAATGCTTGATTGTTGCGTCAAGCTTTCTGTACTTGCCCTCTCCCTGCAAGCCCTTAATAAAGGCAGTACCCATTTTTCCTGTCAAAAGCGGGTCCTCGCCGTAGGTTTCGTGTCCTCTACCCCAACGCGGGTCACGGAAAATGTTAATGTTTGGTGACCAATAGGTAAGACCCTGGTAAAGCTCTGTTGAACCGAACTTTTTGAATTCATTGTACTTTGCCCTTGCCTCGTCAGAAATGGCGGTTGCCACCTTGTACATAAGGTCGGTGTTAAAGCTTGCAGCCATACCGATAGCCTGTGGGAAAACCGTGGCACAGCCCTGCCTTGCCACGCCGTGCAGGCACTCATTCCACCAGTTGTATGCGGGCACGCCTAAGCGTGGTATAGCAGGCGCGTCATATCTCATTTGCGCCATTTTTTCCTCAATGGTCATTTTACTTACCAATTCCTTGGCTCTTTCCAAAAAAGTCATTCTTTTTCTCCCTATAAATATAATTTTCTGCTTTAATTATACAGTAAAGGCATTGATAAGTCGCGACAAATATGGTATAATTGTAAGACAAAATTTAGCTTATAATGGAGATTTATATGTTATATCAAACTCAGCATTCCGTCCTTGGGGACAAGGCAACTCTTGAGTCGGGCAGTGACCTGAGCTTTCCAATCCATATCCACAACAGCTTTGAGGTAATAATAGCCACAGAAGGGGAAATAGAGGTAACGGTGGGAGGCAACAAATATATTGCCGCAGGCAACAGGTGCGTTTTGGTTTTTCCAAATCAGCTCCACGAAATCGAAACCCCGCGCCACTCAAAGCACGCTATTCTAATCTTTTCTCCTCAGCTGGTGCGTGCATTTAGCAAGCGGTTTGAAGCCAATGTGCCCAAAAGCAACAGCTTTTTGTTGGACAGCTTCTACATTAACAAAATCGTGGAGCTTAAGGGCAACAAATCCACCGTTGGGCTAAAGGGTCTTTTATACTCCGTTTGCGATGAATTTGATAAAAATGCGGAGTACACAGAGTTTACAGGGGATGGACAAAATTTGCTTTTTAAAATATTCAGCTTTGTTTCGGAAAACTATAAGGGCAACTGCTCTCTTTACGAGCTTGCCAACCAAACCGCCTATAACTATGTGTACCTTTCCAAGCACTTTTCAAAGAACACAGGCATTAGCTACACCGAATACGTTTGCCGCTTCCGTATAAACGAGGCGTGCTATCTTTTGACCAACACAAGCAACACAATGATTGATGTGGCTTACGAAAGCGGCTTTGACTGCCTCAGGAGCTTCAACAGAAGCTTCAAATCAATCTTAGGCATTTCCCCAAGCGAGTACAGAAAAAAAGCCCTCATTCACGACTCAGCCAAAAATGATAGCATATAGCTTTTCAAAAATCCTTAAATGTGCATTTTAGCTAAAAAACAGCATCGGACCGTATAAAAGGTCCGATGCTGTTTTTTATTTACTTATGATTTCATTAAATGAAGTAAAGACATATTTCTCACCGTTAACGGGTGTTCCCTCTTGCAAATAAGAATATTCGGTAGTATTCTCTGATGTTACCGCTACATATCCTCCCATTGCAAGCTTAATATCCTTTTGGTCATCCGCAAATCCGATTATCTTAAGCTCAAATACAGAAAAATCATAGCTTGTAAGGTCTGCGCAAACTACACCGCCTGATGCATTTCCATCCTTGCCAAATACATCATTTGCGCCAATAGTATCCTTTAGCACTGCAAAAACGCCATAACTAACGGTCTGTTTGGATATGTTTTCGTATTCCGCAACAGCCACCTTGTTTACGCTAAAGCCAATTACAATTCCGCCGTTTCCGTTTTCGGGGGCAGAATAGCCAAGGCAGGTAAAGAGCGCAGGCACACCTTCTGTCTTCTCATATGTACAGCCGGGATTGTTACATACAACTGTTTTTGTTCCCGCTGCCATATATCCATCTTGATACTTAACCGTTGTTGTAAGATTTTCCTTTTCTGTATGGTTCACAATTGCGGTGCCGCACCTTTCGCAGACACCTGCACAGCTGTTTGCTGTTTCTTCGTTTACTGTATGTCCGTAATACACATCACAAGCATTTGTGCCGTATATTATGTATCTACCCTCGGTATAGCTTGATGGGCTTGCCTTATAGTTACTGTATGAAATAAGCGTTGCGCCACCAATTGCTTCCTTAACTTCGTTTAAATATTCCGTATTAGTTGTTACAAAGAAAAAGTATTTTCCTGTTGATCTGAAGTCTTTGCCTTCACATTCAACAAAGTTATCCTTAAACGATGTCAGGTCAATTGTAGGATTGTCTCCTAAAATATAGATATTGGTAAGATTTGCACAATTTTCAAAGTTACGCTGTCCCAAGCTTGTTTCATTACCTAAAATGTAAATGCTTACAAGATTTTGGCATCCGTAAAAGTTATCTGTTCCAATGCTTGTAACCGCCTCGGGGATAACTATTGATGAAATTGCGGTATACTTAAATTTCCAGTTGTTTTTTCCTTCGAATGTGTAGTTTGGTCCTATGGGCAATCTCACAGTATGTAAATTTGTACATCCGCTAAAGTTCTGAGTGCCGCCAAAGCCGCCAACAAGATTATTACAAATTGACATATCAACAAGTCTTATTGCAGTTTTACCTTTAAATTTTTCAGGGCAGTCCTTTAATGTTGCAGGGTAATACATATACTGAACATGATCTACATTGACATTTCCAAGATATATCATATCCAAGCCTCTTAAATTGAGAACTACAATTTGCAAATTCTCATCAACAGTTGAAATATATTCACCTGTTTCTTCATCATAGCTATGGATAAAAATATCATACAGCTGTGCCCAGGTTCCTGTTGTGCTTTCATATGTAACATATGTATCATTATTCCCGTTTGGCTCGCAACGGTTGTTGGGAACGGAGCTGTAAATATTATTGCCATCCGCATCCACACCGCTGACATACCAAATCAACGGGTTGTTGTTGCTGTCGTAAATCGGAAGCACCGTACCGTCTGCAAGTGTTGCCTTCTCGCTATAATCAACTGCGGCAAAGGCGGAAAGCGCAAACAGGCATGCAAGTGCTAAAGCACTAAGAGCTACAAGTAAAAGCTTTCTTTTCATTTTTATTCTCCTTTTGGTTTTAAAAATTTTACTTCAATTTTATAATACAACAAATCCCACCCACATTCAAGACAAAACATATATGAAACATAGACAGATTTTAGCCTACTTTTCCTTTTATTCTTATATAAATGGTCAAAATTTTCCAAGCCCAAGTGTTCTTCAGCACAAAAAAGGCGAGAGCCAAGCTCTCGCCTAATATTGCTTTGAATTAACTAAATATCTAATGATTCATCCTCATCAAGCAGAAAGGAACCTCCTGCCTTTCTAAGGAAGGGCGCGTGCCTAAAGCCGTAGATATCAATGTCACCCCTTTCGTCCTGTACAAGGTCGTACATATCGTGCCTTGTGTGGGCGATAAGCCTATATAGGTTATCGTTTGCGTTACATACGCAGGCAAGGGCAAACGCCTGGAACCTCTTTGACCCGCTTGCATCCTCACCCTCTGCCCTCTTTTCCGTAATCATACTGTCAATGGCGTCAACAAGCAGCCTTAGCACCCTTTCGTTCTTCATCATACGGCGGACATATTCAGTGCAGTTAAGCTCCACCTCACGGCACTCAAGGAGCTTCATTGTCTTTTCGTCATCGCTTAAGCGGAACATCTCCCTGCGAAGGCGGGTAAGCTCCTCTTCTCCCTCTGCAAGCATACCTAAAATCATTTTTCGGTATCTATAATCATTTGCCTCAGGGGTCTTATCCGTGGGCGGAAGCAAGCTGCCAATTCGATTTGCCTTGCCCCTGCCCGGGAATACCTTAGTCTCGTCAATCACCGCATACAAAAGCTCCATAGGCGTGTAAATTTTCTTGGAATAAATATCCTTCTTATCCTCGCGCCTGCTTACGCATCCTGTTTTTACAGACCTAAGGAACGAGGGCTTCTTGTATGTACTGCTAACAAGCTCCTTTATCTGCTTAAGGATTTGCTGGGCGTCAATGCCGTAGTCGCGCTTTGCCTTGTCAATCTCCATACCGGAAAGCACCGCCAGCTTGCAAATCTCATTGTAGAGCCAGCCGCAATTCTCGCCGTTATTTGTCTTATCCCAATACAGACTGTTGAGCCATTGGGAAAGGTTGATGATTTGACCTATCTTGTTATCGGAAATATCCCTATCCATCTCCCAAAGCTCCTGCTTTTTAAGGGTTGCGCTTTCACCGCAGTAGGGCACCAAGAACTTATCGTAGTTTTTCTTGGCGGAGCTTAGCATAATAGGGTTATCGGTAACGAGCATCATATCCGAATCAAAGTCACAGCCGTTTAGCCTTTGGAGCAGATTTTCACCAATAGAGTTAAGGGCAATAACCTGCCTTGACAGGTTAAAGTACTTGTCATATCCGTCATTTTCTCTGCACCTGTTCACGCCAATGAACAAATTACCCATTGTAACGTGTGGGCACCTTGCGCAAAGCAGCTCCTTTCCGTCCTCAAAGCGGGAAACGCGGATATCATTATTTTTCAAGGCGATGGCAACAGGGTTTTTAAAATCAAACTCCCTATCGGTTACTGCGTTGAGCATCTCATATCCGTTTCCCAAAAGGTATGCGTTTGTGCCGTTTACAACCAAGTGCCCCTTCCTAAGCTCTCTTAGAAAGGACTTTTTGATTTGAGTACGGAACTCGGAGTAGGAGGCTGTGCTTGCATACCCGTCATTCAAGGAAAGGAGCTTTAGCACCACATTCTTTCTTGCGCTGGCAATCATTCCGCCGTCATCCTCGCCCTCCTCTTCATCCTCACAGTCACAGTACTCCTCGGGGTCAAGCCTGTCATCCCCTAACTGCATTTTGATATAGTAACGCATAAACATAGGGTCCTTCATAATGCGCTCAAGGTAATCAAAGGATGGCTTAAGCAGCTCCTTAACCTCCTCCTTGGACAGACTAAGAGTATTGATAAGCTGATAGTTTGCCTGCACCATCTCACCGTTCATATGCTTGGTGGGCTTGTCCACCTTAACAACGCCGAAAACAGGCTCCACATTGTCAAGCCATCGGCTGATTGCTTCAAGCCTGTTGCCGCCGTACAGCTTAATATACTTAATGCTGGAGTCGGTAACAATCATCTTAATATCCCTAATATCCTTCGCGCGGGTGTAGGCAAGGGGGTGGAGCCGGCTCACATCCGTAATGCCGCGGTCCTCAAACCACTTCTGCAGCCTTGTGTTAAAGGCGCAGGTCTTAAAGAACCTGTTGCGCAAAAGCATCATACCCTTGTCCTCATATCCGTTTTCACGGAAAACAGAGGTGTCAACAAGGCTCTGTCCGTCCCAAATGGTGTTTTCAACCGTGACCGTCTTTTCACGGGCAACAACACAACCGCCCTCGTCCTTCTCCACAGAAACAGCGCGGCTGTCAAAGGTGCTTGTGGCATCGGGGATGACAACAATTGAGTCGGTAGGAATAGATATTTCCTTTTCCATATTGGAAAGAGTCAAGGAAATATATGACTCCAAGGAAATCCTGTCCTTTACCTTCTTTAGGTCAAGTCCGCAGGCGCTCCACTTCATCATTTCCTTATAGATTGGCTCCATAATGAAAAGGCAGTTGCCCTGGCGGCTGCTTCCCGCACTGCGCTTGTACCTAACATACCTAACAGGGTTCTCTGTTCCTACGGTAAAGCCCTCCTCACCGTAAAGGAGCTTTCTAAGCTCATGGCGGTTAATGCTGCTCGGGAGTCTCTTGCTTGTCCTTTCGTAGCAACGCTTCTCGTTGTTAAACTTAAAATAACCCTCAAGCAGGCTCTGCTTGCACGCCGTTTCAACAGGAGCATACTTGTTCTCTGACACAATAAGCCCTTCCTTCTTATTGCTGTAAGGAATCTCAATAGCCACAAGCCTGTCGTCTTTAACAAAGATATGGTCCTCAATGTCAGAAGCAAAGTCGATGTGCTCCCCACGGCGGATGAAAACATAGCCGTGCTTAGCCTTCTTCATTTGGAACTCCTTTTCATCACTGTCAAAAACCACGTTGATAAGCGCAAGGGTAGCAGGGTATTCCTCGCCGCCACTCTTATGCACGCCCACAACGAAATTTCCCTTCAACCTTCTGCTCCTTTTCGCAGCTTCAAAGGCGCTTTGAATACGGGAAAGCTCCAAGCTGTTGTGAAGGAAGGAGTTAAACCTCTGAAACTTAATATTGCCTTCCCCGTCATAGATGTTGAAGTCCTTTCCCAAGGCGCTGAGGTGGTAAGCCTCCCTTGCCTCAACGGTCATAATCTTAAACTTTGGTGCTTCAATTCTTCTGCTCATAATTTCCCCTCCTTAATTAATAAGCGCACTGTGTGTAGGCTCCCTCATAAGCCGCCGCTACAATGCTTTTCCGATTGCGATTTCATTACTCCCGTTAACAAAACCGCCAAAAAGCCCCTATCTTTACATATTATAGCACATATTGTCGAAATTTGCACTGTAAATTTTTTCGACTTTTTTGTAATTTTTCAAGCATCAAGGCTCCGCCATTTACGGTAAGGCCTTCTGTATACAAAAAAGCACTTAGCCCTTGGCTTGGGCTAAGTGCCTTTTTTGTTATTCTGTCATACCGTAGTATTGTGCAAGGTCTGCTACGTCCTCTTGGGTGAATGCGCCCTTGAAAATCATAAACTCATCAACAGTTGCCGGTAAGGAGCTGCCATATGTGCCTCTTCCGTCTTGACCGATATTGTAGCTATACTGTGTATCAAGGTTTGTTCCTTGTAGATTTGCAGGAATGCTACCTGTTTTAATTGTGCCAAAGTCCATGCATGCGCCAAGCTGATGGTTTTCGCGGTCAACTATTACTATTATGTGTACCCAGCCATTTACATAGTCAGCAGGCAAGGATTTATCAAGGTCAATACGCTGTCCGCCTTCTGCATAGTTTATTCTGATATCTCCACCGTTGTCTTTTCTAATAGACAAAGCAAAGCCTGTGTTTGCTCCAGTATCCCAGTTTTTATTTGAGAGAATACATGGGTCAGAGGTTAGTGTATTTGAATTAATCCATAGTGAAATTGTAAAGCTGCTATTGCCTAATGAAAGGTCATCAAGTGATACATAGCCCTTATTAAGAGTTGCACCCTGTCCAAAATAGCCCTCTGTGTAGGTAACTGTATTATTTGAGGTTGTTTTTCCACCGCAGTTATCAGCTGCATTGCCATCAAACGGTAGATAAACTGATAATTCTTTATCCACAAAGTTAGTTACATAGTCGCTGCTTCCAACGCTCGGAGTTGGCTCACTTTCGTGGTAACGGCCGGGAACATTGCCCGGACGTGCCAACGGAGCTTCAACACCATCAAATAGGTTAGATGGAACTCTTGCAGACCAGGTAATCGGACACTCATAGCCAAGCGCGTGAAGAACGATAGCTGCAGTGTCACGAATTTCCATATCGCCAATAGTACCGCTAACAACATTTTTGCCCGCCGCTGCAAACATTACATACTTTTCGCTATCTGTTAGTCCACCGTGGGTTGTTCCGTTTCCACCGTGGTCAGCTGTTACGATAAACAATGTTTTGTCAAGTATTCCCTTTGCTGCGTATGCATTGTAAATTTGACCGATGTATTCATCAATCTGCGCTATTTTTGCAAGCTGTGCGCTTGTGCCATAGCCCGAGGAGTGACCAACACTGTCTGCCTCGTCAAATTGAACAAACATAGCATCGGGATTATTTTGTGCAAGGTATGCAAGAATTGCCTCTGTTAATAAAGCATCAGACATACCGCCTTCCTTATGTACGCCAATATCGTTTTCAACAATGCCTATATTAATCGGATTCCAGCCTGCAAAGGATGCAAGAACTGCGTTTTCATTGTTTTCACGAATTACACGGAAAAAGCTTGGGTAGCTTGAATCACTTGGGTAAGCATTGGTAGCTGTGTTATCATTTGTAAGTCCGTGTACGCTTGGAATTACACCGTGAAGGAGTGAGCCCCAGCATTGCGCGCTGATTGTTGGATTAGATGTTAAGCAATCATAGGTCAAGGCTCCGTTTGCAAAGATTGCATCAAGATTTGGTGTGCTTGCATCCTTAAAGTATGTGCCTGCGCCATCAACACCAATAATTACTACGTGCTGATATTTTGAAAGGTCTATTACATTTACTAAGAATTCACCCTCAACGCCCTTGCCTGTTACGGTTACCTTTATGTCAGCCTCTCGTCCAAGACCTGTTAAAACACCGTTCTCTATGGAAATATTAGAGCTGTCAAAGCTATATGTAAGTGCTTTTTCTACTCCGTTTACAAATACTGTTTTTGGCAAATCAACGCTTTGACCGATTCCAAGCTCGATATTCTCAAATGAAAGTATTTTTGTTGGTAAGCTATCCACTATTTCGTTAAACGAAACAAAGGAATATTTTTCATTTTCCGTCAAATCACCGTATTGCAAATACGTATAGGTTGTTGTTTGACCGTCGGTTGTTGAAACATATGCGCCAAGCGCAAGCTTTGCGTCCTTATATTTATCTTTAATATTTACAATTTTTAATTCAAGTGTTTGGAAAGAATACTCTGTTACATCTGTGCTGACAACTCCCTTTGAAGGTCCGTTTTCGGTAAAGATGTCATCATCTCCCAATTCGTCCTTGGCAACTGCATATATACCGTATCTTAGGTCATCATTTGTTACTTCTTCATATAATTCAATTGCAGAGGGATTTATTATATAGCCTATTGTTACAGATGCATCGTCACCCTCGTAAACCGAATAGCCAAGGCAGGTAAACAAGGAGTCTAACTCGCCAAAGAACTCCTTTGCACAAGCATCACAAATATATAAGCCCTTACCGTTTTCAAGATAGCTTGTATATGTAATTGATACAGGGTTATTTTCTGTTGAGTGTCCAAATGCAGGATTCGCCTTTGAATATTCCTCATCAATGCTTGTTACATTTTCTGTGCCATTATATGTAGTAACCATTCTTGTTCCTGCATTTTCACAATCTGCGTCACTTACTACATATAGTGTACCCTGTCTTGTGTGGTTTGAATTGACTAAGCTTATAGATGTGTATGTACAATCCTTGTAAATTGTTAAATACGCGCCACCTGTTGTGTCACCCTTTAGGTTAATAGAACCAAAGGCGGTATTTTTTGCCACAAGATGCTGTGTGTCACCCTCTGCTTGATAAGTGGTGATTTTTGAATTGTTAACCTCAACATAATCCTTACCTATAAATCTATCAGCACGCCAGCTATCCATATAAAGTATATTTATACTACTGTTGTTTATGTAGCTTTCACCCATAACATTATGTATCTTTACATCATCTGTATAAAGGTGATTAAATTTTATAGTTAAGGTCGCTTGCTGCTTTGCAATAAAAGTAATAGGGTCATAATTTGAAGCTTTAATTTTTATTCTACAAGTATCAAAGGTAATGGTTGATGTTCCTCTTGCATTACTTTCCCTTTGATAAATAATTTCATCGTGACCGGCAATTACTGCATTTTTAATTGTTAAATCGCCTGTTTCCACATAAATACCAACAAAGCCACCGTAATAGTCAATCTTATCGGTTTTTGATTTTGCGCCAACATTACTTAAGTCTAAGGGTGCGCTTACCTCTTCAATGGTTCTGTTTCCTATTAATGTAAGGTGAGCGTCCTCGTGGTTTACAAAAAAGCCTGAGTAGTTATTGTCATCAGGAATCCACCAGGAGTGGCCGTTAAAATATACATTTACATTAACAGCCTTGTCAAGACGAATACCTGTTGCTCTTGGACCGGTATCGTTTCCTGTGGAATAGCTTACATTCTCAGCAAGAATTAAATTAAGTGTCTGTCCTTCAAATTGGCTGATAAAATATGTAGTATTTTCAGCAATAGCATTTGATGCTGACGTATAAAGCTTACTAATTCCTACTACATTTTTTCCCTCCTCCTTTAATGTGCTTGCAAGAGCTGAGTCCTCGCTTTCTACAACATAATAGGTATTTTCTGCTTCGCTTGCAAAGGAAACAATAGAAAATGCCAAAATTAATGATAGCACAAAGGCAAGGATTAAAAGTGTTTTCTTCATAAATTCTCCTCCTAAATTATTGTGTCTTTTGGAAATGTTGAGTTTTCAACATTTTTAATTTTTTCTTGAAATCTCGTACAATTTAATATTAAATTAATACAACAAAAAATTCAAGTGTTTAAATGAATTTTCTACTTTTTGACGGAATTTTGTTGAGTTTTGTTGAGTTTTTCACAAATTCAACAAGCAAACACAACATTTTTTGCCCTTCTCTATTGAAAAAGTTATTTACATAGTGTACAATAAAATAAAAAACGGTGATTTTATGATAAGAGCAGAGGAAAGACAAAATTATATACTAAACGTTGCCAAGGAAAATGGCTTTGCATCTATTGCAGATATTGCAGAAAAGCTCAATGTGTCAATTGAAACAATTAGGCGCGATATAAACGAGCTTTGCAAAGAAAATTTAGTTAAAAAGGTCCGTGGGGGTGCCGTTTTAGGCAAGCCTGCCTGTCGCAAGGATGACGACTTTTTGTTGAGAATTAAGTCAAATCAACATCAAAAATTATCTATCGGCGCAAGGGCAGCCTCAATGATACAGGACGGATTCGTAGTCGCACTTGATGCAGGCGCTTCGGTCCAATCAATTGCAAGCTGTATAAAGAATGTTAAAAATGTAACCTTTATTGTAAATTCCGTATCTATCGCAGGAATTCTTCTTGATAAATTTAAAAAGGGCGAAATCAGCGGTCGAATTATATTTGTAGGCGGAGAGCTTGATACACAAAATCGTTTTTCCAAGGGAGCAATGGCATCAAGTGCCGTGGGCAATTTTTATTTTGATATTGCATTTATTTCCTGTACAGCGGTATCCTGTGAGGCTGTTTCCTCATACAACCTTGATGAATGCTCGTACTCAAAGCAATTAATTGACCGTGCAAGCATTTCAGTCCTTATTGCGGAAAGCAATAAAATAGATAAAAACTCAATTTGCAGCTTTGCCAAAATTTCAGATTTTTCCACCATCATAACCGACGGCAAAAACCAAGCTTCCGACCTTTTTAAAAAGCAGTGTGAGAACGCAAAAACGGAGCTTATAGTAGTACCCGTGTAATATACACCGCTTTTTTGAGTGCATTGTTACCTTGCAAATAAAAATTCATAGCTCGGCGGTTTTGCTTTTTTGGCGGTTAGCTCCTTCCGCCGTAGCCCCGCGACAGTCGCGGGGCTTCCTATATACAAAAAAGCACTTAGCCCTTGGTTGGGGCTAAGTGCCTTTATTTAATTAACCTATTATATCGTTGTAGTCTTCAACAAGCATAATGTTGTCAATGTAGAACGGCTGGTTTGCATAGCTGCCGCTTTGAATGTCAAGGTACATATAGAAGCCTGTAACAAGGTTGCCCCCTGTCATTGGCGCGCCCTTTTCAGAGCCCAAGTAGTCCTCTATTCTAAATGCG
Organism: Clostridia bacterium; assembly: GCA_017452475.1. Lineage (GTDB taxonomy): Bacteria > Bacillota > Clostridia > Oscillospirales > CAG-272 > RGIG2000. The sequence continues at coordinate 29,795 of JAFTMJ010000028.1, forward strand.
AAGTAGCCCTTCATACCCTTAACTGCCTTACCGTCGCTAGCGCCAAAGCAGCCGTCACCTCCGTGATTAAAGGCTTCCCACTCTGTTGCGCCGTCTGCGAGGTAGTAGAACGGTGGGTATGCGCCGTCACAGTGGTCGGTCATAAATGGCAGATTGCCGTTGTTTGAAAGCAAGCCCGTGGACGCCTTTCTAAACTCAACATTTGTAAAGTCCATCCAAACAACAAGGTACTTGTTTTCGCCAACCTTACCGTAATTTTCCTCACTCAAGTAAATGTAGAACTCGGAGTTGGAGGTTTGGCTTCTCTTTATTTCAATAGCCTTTGAGCCGTTTACGCCCTTGCCCTCAACCACCTCAAGTGTAATAGAGCCGCTAATTCCACCGCCGCCAAGAGATGCAACGCCTGTGCTTGGCGCCGCGCCCTCAAAGTCCTCAATGGTTATATCCTTGCCGTATTCCTCGTACCTGTCAGCATCTACTCTTTTTACAACATAATTAATATATGTTTCAATATCATCAATGGTTTCAAGGTTAAGGTCGAACACACGCACGCCCTCGTGGCTGTCGCTGTTGGTATATCCAAGGGAGCTGATTGTAGGTGCTGAAACAAGCTTAACACCGTAATAATTGTAGTTATATGTGTTGTTGTGGTCGTGTCCTGTAACAATCGCCTGCACATCCTTGCGCGCAAGTATTGTTTCAAACAGGTTGGTATCGTAGGTTGATGAGCAAATAGGCTCAACCCTGTCACCAAGCGCCTCGTATACTACATCCTTGTTATCTCTGTTGTTATATGCGTATTGGTTTTCAATCAAAGGAATGTGGAACGCCATCATACCCTTTACAGCCTTGTCGCCATTGTACTCCTGCAATAGCATAGAGGTGCTTTCATACCAAGTAATTTGGTCTGCCTGGATGTAGTCATAGCTATATGTGCCGTTGCTTGTTCCCGAGTCAAGAAAGTAAATTACAGAGCCCAAGGAGCCGTCCCTATTGTAAATACCGTGAACGTAGTTACCAACGCCCGATACACCGTCAACATCCTTTGAGATACAGTACTCATAGGACTCGTAAACAGCCTGCTGCTTCTCATTGGAAAGGGCGCCCTCTCTATCGTGGTTGCCGTAAACGTGACACCAAGGAATCTGCTTTTCCTCAATGTATCCAACCATCTTATCAAGGCAGGTCCTAAGCGCTTCCTCGTTGCTTGCGCCTATTGTGTTGTCGCCTGTAAAGATAACAAGATTTGGGTTTTCCTCGTCAACAAACCTCTTTATCCTGTTTTCAAGCTCGGTTGTGTCAGAGCTTGACCTTACATGGAGGTCAGCCAAAACCATAACTCTGAAGGAGCCGTCCTCATTATAGTAAAGCTTGTGCTTGGACTCAAGCAGGGCATTTACCCTTTGCTTTACAACATCAAGCAAATCAAGAACGCCGTTATATGTAATTTCTGTAATTTCCCTGTAATTTTCCTTTGCAAAGGTAACCTCGTTACCGTCGTAAATATAGAATTCAGCCACAAAGCCTGTGTCCTTAAGTTCATCGTTAAAGCCGATAACCTTAATATCAAAGAACTGTGTGCCGTACTCCTTCAAGGAAACGGTAAAGCCCTTTGTTGCATAAGGCACATTGTTTGTTACCTCCATCTGCGCCCCTGCCTGACCAACGAACACGCCAAAGTCGAAATGCTCATTTTCAGTCAAGCCTGTCTTTTCCAAAAGCTCATAGTTTAGCTTTATGCCCATTGCAAGGCTTCCACCCATTTGGTTCACGGAATAGCCGAGGTTTTCAATCATAGGTGCAAACACATCACCGGTGGCAAAGGCTTCTCCGCATTTAACGCATATGCTCTCTCCGACACCGCTTTGCGCATATCCGTTTTTATATACCGCCTTGATGCTGCCCGCAGTATGCTCGCCCTTTGCTACAACGGTTTGATTTGTTACCTTATTGCTTTCACCAAGACCGTTATTGTAGTAGTACATTTTTCCTTCTTCAATACAGGTTTCCATCTGCTCGACAACATAAACACGGGCACTTCCCGCCTGGTCGCCTGAAAAATTGCTTTTGCCATCAAAGATAGCCTTTTCAAGTCCCTTATACTCACAGTTATAAAGCTTTATGTTCTGCTTTGCGGTTTCTGTGTAAATCCTTATTGTGTCAAGCTCCCCTGCGTATGTAACGAAGCTGCAGCCTGAGATAAGCAACGCTTCCTCATAATTAACCATAAGCTTTGGGCGAATAGTCGCGCTTCTGGGGTTATACCAGCAGTCGTTTTTGATGTTGAAATCGTAGAACTTAACATTCTTAAAGGTTGAGCCGATTGTAAGGTTGAAGTTGTAGTCCGCACCGTAAAAGCCGCCGTATTCAACGGTGTCCTCAATGGTGAGTCTTCTTTCAACCAAGGATTCGTTCATCTTGTTTCCGCCTCTGTAGCAGATAGCTGAGTAGTCCGCGCCCTCGGGAACTCTCAATACAGAGCCTTTAACGCTTGCTCTCTGCTCTGCATTTTCGCAAATCTCAGTGTAAAGGACGAATGCGCCGTTTGCATAAAGATATGCGTCTTCAATGTTAACCTCACCGTAGGTAACGGAAATCAAGTTGCCTGTACCTGTCATATCTGCTTTAACATCTTCGCCGTAGTGGTTATAGCTCTTGTAGTCAGCCAAAGGGTTGTTGCCCTTAAGGTTAACAACAGCGCCGACCTTTGCCACAGCAATAGCGGCAGTTGTGGTGCTTTTGCCTGCTGTGCCCTTATAATCGATTTGATAGCCGTTGAAATTAATATTAACGGTTATCGCCTTAGCGACTGTTATACTGCTGCCGTTTTCAATAGTCACATCGCCTGTAAGAGTTATGTTTACGGTGTCGCCCTCAGAGGCTTGTGCTATCGCAGTAACGATATCGCCAAGCTCATCTGCCTCAACATTACTTGTGGCTGCAAACACGCTCATTGAAAAAAGCATTACAAGCACAAGCAGTGAAAAGGCAAAAATCACATGCTTTTTCATTTCGATTTTCCTCCTATATATTTATATATAATATTGTATCACAAAACAGGCCCCTTTTACAACATTTCTTTAGCTCCCTTTAATTTTTTGTTAATATGTACAAGTTTTTTTGATTTTACCTAAGATATAAAAGGATTGTTTTTGGTGGTTTTGACAACAACACAAGGCTTTTCTGCGTCAAAAAGGCGCGTCATTACCTTGGCGCGCCCTTACTGTTCTTTTGCTTTAGCTTGCCACACAGGGCTTGCCTTGCTTATCTTATGCCGTATTTTTCGATTATATAATCCATATCCTTGTCGCCTCGACCGGATAGACAAATAAGGACAGAGCCCTTGCCCATCTTCTTTGCCAGCTTAATGCCGTAGGCAACTGCGTGGGCGCTCTCAATAGCGGGGATAATGCCCTCTAATCTTGAAAGCTCGAAAAATGCATCAATAGTTTCCTCATCATCCACAACATCGTATTTTACGCGACCCAGTGTGTGTAAAAAGGCATGCTCGGGTCCTGAGGACGGGTAGTCAAGTCCGCTTGCAACGGAGTAAACAGGGGCAGGGTCGCCGTTTTCATCCTTTAACATAATGCTTTTGAAGCCGTGCATAACGCCCTCCTCGCCATACTGTAGGGTTGCCGCGTGGTCACCCAGCTTAGGACCTCTGCCAAGGGGCTCAACACCGTAAATATCCACAGGGTCATTGAGGAAGCCCGCAAACATACCCATAGAGTTGGAGCCGCCGCCAACGCAGGCAACAACAGCATCGGGCAGCTCGCCTGTCATCTCCTTAAACTGCTCCCTTGCTTCAATTCCAACAACGCTTTGGAACTCCCTTACCATCATCGGGAACGGATGAGGTCCTACAACGGAGCCAATGCAGTACATACTGTTTTCGTAGTCCTTTGCATAAGCCTCAAATGCGGCATCCACCGCCTCCTTAAGGGTTGCTAAGCCGTGGGTTACCTCCACCACATTTGCGCCAAGAATTTTCATCCTTGCCACATTAGGCGCCTGCTTCTTTATGTCAACCGAGCCCATATAAATGTCGCACTCAAGTCCAAAATACGCAGCCGCGGTTGCAAGGGCAACACCGTGCTGACCTGCGCCCGTTTCGGCAATAATCTTTTTCTTGCCCATATACTTGGCAAGCAACGCCTCGCCCATACAGTGGTTAAGCTTGTGTGCGCCTGTGTGGTTTAAATCCTCGCGCTTTACATAAAGCTGTACATTGCCGTACTTGTTGGAAAGGCGCTCCAAGTGAGAAATAGGTGTGGGTCTGCCCTGAAAATCCTTTCTGATTCTGCGAAGCTCGGCAATAAACTTGGCGCTCTTACAAATTGTAAAGTAAGCCTCGTTTATTTGGTCCATAGCCTTCTTTAGCTCAGGGGAAACATAAGCTCCGCCAAACTTGCCAAAGTAGCCCTCCTCATTTGGGTAGTTCTTTAAATATGTGTCAAAATTTACTCCGTTAAATTCCATAATAGATTTCCTCCTAAAATTATTGTAATGTTAATGTGTGCCTTATGCCACACTGGGCTTGAACCAATGTGCATTAAAAATTAAATGAACGGCTATTTTCATAGCTTTTTCAGTTGCCTTACGTCAGTAAGCCTGCCTTCAAAACCTAAGAAACTACCTCGCTCATTTAACTTTGAATGTGCGAAGCAGTTTTAGGCGAGAAAATATTTTGCATAGCAAAAAAGCGAACGCAGACCATATAAGCATATTGGCAAGTGAGATTTTGAAGATAGGCGGAATATTTACCGCATAAAACCACATTGGTTCAAGCCCAGTGTGGCATGCCTTACGGGAGTGAAACGAACCAGTTTTGGAACGGACAAAAAACCCGTCTTTGGCGTTAAAATTTTTTGAAATATTTTTATATATCGGCAAAATTTTGCCTTAAACACGAGCTTTTTGGCTCGTTCTAAAATGCCTCGCACCTAAAACCTAACTATTTAGAGATGATTTTTGGTGCGGAGGAGGCAGGCTTATTGACATAAGCCAACGACGACAATCCTAAAAGCACTTTAAATAGTAGGCTTTAGGCTGGTTCGTTTCACTCCCGTAAGGCATACTTGACTTACTTAAGTCGCCATCGCTTGTATAACATATCCTTCTCCTAAAAATAAAAACAGCCCCGACAGAAACATAGGTTTCTATCAAGGACGAATAAAATATCCGCGGTGCCACCTTGAATTCACGCAAAATTGCGTGCGCTTTTAAAGGGTACAGCCATACCCCCTGCCATTAACGCAGGCATAGCGTCGTGGAATACTCGGCATTTTGCCTTTGACCACGCCCTCAGCGGTCCATTTGCCACTCGGTGTCTAACCGTACTCCCACCAATGTACAGCTCTCTGTGTAGTCTTAAATGGCTTTATCTCCGCCTCAACGGTTTTACTATGTTAATATATTATCACCATAAGAACGGTTTGTCAATATGTTTTTCTCAAAAAACTGCCGCTATTTACGCAAAAGTAATTTAGTCCGATATATAAAAAACCGTCCAAACGCATTAAATAAAACAATTTTTAAAAAAGTATTGACTTTTGAGGATTATTGTGTTATTATATTTAACGCAAAAGAAATGCGCCCCTAGCTCAGCGGATAGAGTGCCCGGCTACGAACCGGTAGGTCGAGAGTTCGAATCTCCCGGGGCGCGCCAAAAGAAACCTAAATCGAACATCGTTCGGTTTAGGTTTCTTTTTATCCAAGCCGAAGGTTTGGTATATCATCACACGAAGTGTGCATATCATCAGCGTAGCTGTATATCATCACGCTCAGCGTGTATTGACTTCGGCTTGATGATATACAAGACATTTGCCTTGGTGATATACAAAACTGCGTTTTGATTATATACACGCTAAAGCGTGATTTTAAGCTGGTTGAAAAAAATTACAGTTCAATTTTCATCTGATAAAAATGCCTTTTGTGGCAAAAATATTAGATGAGTCTATTGCAATTTTTAAAAATATAGCGTATAATATATCTAACAAAAGTGCCGATTGCGGCAAAAATATTAGATGGAGGTTGTTATGGAGATTAAAAGAGACGTGTATCTGAATCGACTTATTGTTAGAAAGCACAATGGTTTTATTAAAGTTATTACCGGTATTCGCAGAAGCGGAAAATCGTATTTACTTAATACTCTTTTTTATAATCATTTAATTTCAGAAAAAATATCAGAAGATCATATTATAAAATTTGCATTCGATTCTGCCGATGATTTGATGAAAATCGGAGAAGATCCTATCGTTCTTGATAATGACCGAGAGGATAGAAAGGTTGATCCCTCTAAATTTTTGAATTGGTTGCAGCCACAAATTTCCGATGGTGAGATGCACTACATTCTGCTCGATGAGGTACAAAAGCTTGGCGCATTTGAATCTGTTATGAATGGATTTCTTCGCAAAAGTAATCTCGATGTATATGTAACCGGAAGCAATTCAAAGTTTTTATCAAAGGATATCTTGACCGAGTTCGAAGGCAGGGGCGATGAGGTTCACGTGTTTCCGCTTTCTTTCTCGGAGTATTATGCATTTAAAGGTGGAGATAAGAGTGAGGCTTTTGACGATTACTCTGTTTATGGCGGATTACCTGCAGTCGCGCTTATGGCAACCGAAGAACAAAAGGCGAGTTACCTCATTACTCAAATGCAGAATCTTTATTTGCGCGATATAAAAAACAGATATGGGTTGCAAGACGAAGCTGCCATTGGAGAAGTTCTTGATGTTATTGCGTCCGGAATTTCGGCTCTTACCAACCCTCGAAACATCGCTAACACTATGAACACTATTCATAGCGGCAACAGCATTTGCGATGCCACTGTTGACCGTTATATTACTCACATGGAAGATGCTTTTATGCTCACTCGCGTGAAGCGATATAATGTCAAAGGCAGAAAATATATCGGTACTCCATATAAAATATACTTTGAGGATATAGGACTTCGCAATGCGCGTTTGAATTTCAGGCAAATCGAAGGCACTCACATTATGGAGAATATTATCTATAACGAGCTTCGGTATAGAGGCTATCAAGTTGATGTTGGCATGGTAGAATCACGCGAAAGAGATGCGGTCGGAAAAGAAATTCGCACTCAACTTGAGATCGATTTTATCGCTTATCTCGGAAGCAAAAAATACTATATTCAATCTGCATATGTGATTCCGGATCAAGCGAAATATGAACAAGAAACCGCTTCTTTTGATAAGACCATGGACTCTTTCAAAAAGATTGTTATCGTTGAAAAGAGTATGAAACCACGTCGCGATGACAAGGGATACGTTATGATGGGAGTAAAAGAGTTTTTACTTGATAAAGATAGTTTAGAAGCATAAGTTATAAGATACAAAAAGGAAGTTGATAAAATGAAAATAATTCATGATTTATTAGATAAAAAACTTCAAAATTATTATGTGAAATATAACATAGTTTTGACGACAATTCTTGTTTTTTTAACATTGTTTGTTTTATTTATGACATTACTTTTTAAAACGCAAATATTATATATTTGTTTAATTATTTCTTCTAGTTTGGCAATGCTAAGTATTTTTTGTATGATATTTTGTATTAAACACTACGGAAAAAAGATTTCAATAGAATCAGATTGTATAAAGGTTTTTAATTTTAGAGGAAAACTTCTATATTCATATGATTTATCCAACAAAAAAATCATTGAAAAAATAGTAAAATTTAGAATCTATATGAGTGATAACCAAGAAGAAAATTGTCTGATTTTTTATGATGAATTTGATGTACATCAGGATATAAAATTTCACGAAAATAGAAATAATAAAGATATTTTGATAGTGCAAAACCCCCAAGTTATAAAAATATGGAATGAACTAAACAAATTATAAAATCGTAATAAAGCAGAATAGTTTTAAGCGCACACGGAAAAATCCGTGTGCGTTTTCTTTTGCTTTTTGTTTGAAAAATTACAAAATTTACATTTTTATATATTTCAAAAAAGTGCCATAAATCCTTATGCCACAAGGTTTTTGATCTTTTAACTTAAGAGTTCAACTGAGATTAACTGTGGCGCGCCAACAGGGTGGTTTTCTGTTTATATCGCGCCAAGAGGAACGTAAAACGAACACCACCGTTTTACGTTCTTTTTCTTTTTTTCAAATATAAACGCTCCGTTTACTTTTTCTTGCTTTTCTGTATGTGTAAATGGTATAATAAGTATGATACAATATAGTTAGCCTTACGGAAATCGAACCCGTTTGGTTTGAAATGGAAAATAGCTTGCCTAACTGTGTTAAAAAAGCTTGACAATTTTTTAATTGCCTGCACTTTTTCGCCTTGTTATCCAACCTATTTTCTCATTTAAAACTGCTTGCATCTCCGAACGA
>JAFTMJ010000029.1 GCA_017452475.1 Clostridia bacterium
ATACATTTTTACAATACTCGTCGTTACCAAAAGCGTCTTTGCTGTATGACACCGTGCGAGTATTACTTCGCCACCGCTGCGTGACGAAAAATTCCCCTACCACGTGGTAGGGGAATGAAAGATTTATTCAATTATCTTTTTGTTTTTTACTATGTCTACTTGACAGGGAGCACATAAAAAAGCAATAGCTCTTATTTTTATTGTTTTGATATTAGCTGAGGCGCTGTTTTTTCAGTAATACACTTTTCATCAATTACTACCTTTGCAACGCTTTTGTTGGAAGGAAGTTCAAACATAATATCAGTCATAGTTTCTTCCATAATGGAACGAAGACCCCTTGCGCCTGTTGATCGCTCAATAGCCTTATTTACAATAGCCTTAAGGGCTCCTTCGGTAAATTCAAGCTCAACACCGTCAATTTCAAAAAGCTTTTTGTATTGCTTTTCAATTGAGTTTTTCGGCAAAGAAAGTATCTTGATTAAAGCATCCTCGTCGAGGTCATCCAATCCGACAATTACGGGTAAACGGCCAACGAGTTCAGGGATTAAACCGTACTTAACTATGTCGTGGGCATTGACATCCTCATAAATCTTCGTTTTATTCAAGTTTAATTTGCTTTTAACCTCGCCGCCAAAGCCCATAAGCTGCTTGCCCTTGCGTGATTCTATAATTGACTGTAAGCCGTCAAAAGCGCCGCCGCAGATGAACAGTATGTCCTTTGTATTTATCTTAATAAACTCTTGATTAGGATGCTTCCTGCCACCTTGTGGAGGAACATTGGCAACCGTGCCCTCAAGAATTTTCAAAAGCGCCTGCTGAACTCCCTCGCCCGAAACATCACGGGTTATTGAACGGTTTTCGCTTTTTCTTGAAATTTTATCAATTTCATCAATATAAATTATTCCTTTTTCAGCTAACTTAACATCAAAATCGGCAGCTTGTATAAGGCGGAGAAGGATGTTTTCTACATCCTCACCAACATAGCCTGCCTCAGTAAGGGTAGTTGCGTCAGCAATGGCAAAGGGAACCTTAAGTGCCTTTGCAAGATTTTGCGCAAGGTAAGTTTTGCCAACACCGGTAGGACCAAGCAAAAGTATGTTACTCTTTTGAATTTCGACATCCTCGCCGCTTTTTTCTTTAGATTGATTGTATATAAGCCTCTTATAGTGGTTATATACAGCAACACTTAAGGCAATTTTTGCTTTATCCTGTCCAATTACATATTGGTCAAGCTTTTCCTTGATTTCCTTAGGTGTGGGCAATTCCTCTTTTGATACGGGAATTTTACTGGTTTCTGCTTCACTTGCTACGTCGTCGCAATCATCCATAATCTGTGAGCAAAGCTCAATACAAATGGGACAAATATACGCTTTTTGGTCCGGAGAAGGAATTAAAAATTCAACCTCACCCTCGCCGCGGCCGCAGAAGGAGCATTTTGTTTTATTTTCCATTATTTTTAAGCTCTCTTATCAATTACTTTGTCGATCAAGCCGTATTCGCAGGCTGCATCAGCGCTCATAAAGTTGTCACGCTCTGTATCCGCCTCTATATCCTTTAAATCCTTGCCTGTGTTTTGCGCAAGAATTTTGTTGAGCTTGTCTCTTGTCTTTAAAATATGCTCAGCATGGATTTTGATGTCACTCGCTTGACCCTTAGCACCGCCAAGAGGCTGGTGAATCATAATTTCGCTGTTTGGAAGGGCAAATCTCTTACCCTTTGCACCGCTTGAAAGCAGGAATGCGCCCATGCTTGCCGCCATACCGATACAGGTTGTGGAAACGTCGCACTTAATAAAGTTCATTGTGTCATAAATAGCAAGACCTGCGCTAACACTGCCGCCGGGGCTATTAATATATAGGTTAATGTCCTTGTCGGGGTCCTTAGCCTCTAAGAAGAGAAGCTGTGCAACAACCAAAGAAGCGGTTGCATCGTTTACCTCATCGCAAAGGAAAACAATCCTGTCCTCAAGTAATCTTGAGTAAATGTCAAAGGAGCGCTCACCCCTGTTTGTCTGTTCAACGACCATTGGAACTAATGCCATAATAAAATCCTCCTGATTTTAGAATTTATCGAATTTTGTCATTTAACCTTTAATTCAAATTACCGCTGCGTAAAGCAGCGGTAAAGAGAATATGTGTTAATAAGTATGCATGCTTTACTAAACTATTATTTTGTAGTAACAGATGCGTTTTCTTTTACGAAATCAACAGCCTTTTTAACGCAGAGGTCAGCCTTTACAGACTCAACATCAACATAACCCTTAACGTCCTCAGCCTTCATACCGTAAGCCTTAGCAAGGTTTTCGTACTCTGCCTCAGCCTCCTCATCGGATGCTGTGATGCTCTCAAGCTCAACAATCTTTTCAAGAGCAAGGCGTGTTTTAACCTGTCTTTCAGCCATTGGCTTGAACTGCTCACGAAGACCCTCAAGAGTCTGGTTTGTATACTTCATAAATGTGTTAAGGTCAAGTCCCTGCATACGAAGTCTTGAATCGTAATCACGAACAAAGTTCTCAGTCTCGCTCTCAAACATTGCAGCCGGGATTTCAGCCTCAAGGTTTTCAACAAGAGCGTTAATGATTTGCTCTTCAACCTTGTTTTCTGCGTTCTTTTCGTTTCTTGATACAAGCTTTGCCTTTACATCAGCCTTGTATGCATCAAGATCGTCAAAGCCCATATCCTTTGCAAACTCATCGTCAAGCTCAGGAAGCTCATTCTTCTTGATAGAGTGGAGAACAATCTTAAAGATTGCATCCTTACCGGCTAAGTCAGCGGAGTGATACTCCTCAGGGAACTTAACAGAGATATCGAATTCCTCACCTGCGTTGTGACCGATAATCTGCTCCTCAAAGCCGGGGATGAAGTTGCCGGAACCGATAGAGAGGTTATAGCCTGCGTCCTTGCCACCGTCGAAAGCGACACCGTCAACAAAGCCCTCGTAATCGATAACAGCGATATCGCCGTTTTCTACAGCTCTGCCTTCAACATCAACAGTCTTTGACTGGCGTGAACGGTCAGAATCAATAACATTGTTAATATCCTCATCAGTTACCTCAGCGATTTCCTTGGTAACCTCAATTCCCTTATAGTTGTTGATAACAACCTCAGGCTTTGTGTAGAACTTTGCCTTGAGAACAACACCGTTATCGTCAATTGTAACAATGTCAAACTCAGGACGGCTAACAACCTTCAAATCTGTAGCCTTAATTGCATCCTCGTACGCATCAGGAATGATGTCATTGATAGCATCTTCATAGAATACGCCCTTACCGTACATCTTTTCGATGATGGAGCGTGGAGCCTTACCCTTTCTGAAGCCGGGGATGTTAATCTTCTTTACCTCTTTGCGGTAAACCTTTTCGACAGCTGCATCAAATGTAGCCTTGTCAACGTCGAACTCGATTTCATAAAGGTTGGTTTCAACCTTGTTTGTGCTCTTTAAAGCCATTTTAAAATTCCTCCAAAGATTGGTTATTTTTTATTCCATACTATTATATATAATAAAAATAAAAAAGTCAATATAAATTTAAAAATATTTGTTAAAAGTTTTAATTAATAGTCATACGGCGATATGATCATAGGCACAAAATTGCAATAATCCGAGGAAATCAATGAAAAGGTGATACCTTTATATATCGTATTTCTCGGTATGTTATATGTGCCGTGGATATGACCGAAATAGCAATTCTTAATGTCATAGCTTAGCAAAACATCGATAATTTCATCGCAAACAAAGGTGTTGAACACAGGAGGAAAATGGAAGAAAACAAGGATCGGCTCGCCGTTTGTGCGGAGCTTCATCGCCTCTTCTAAGCTAAGCTTTAGACGTTGTGCTTCACGTGAAACAATTTTTTCGTATTCTACATCCTTAGTGTTGCCCGCTTGCAGCTTTTCGTCAACATACCAGCCACGGGTGCCACAAACGATGTAATCCTCCACCTTGTATGCGTTATTGAACAAAAAGTCTATTGTATCGAAGCCGTTTTCACGGGTAAAAGCCCTGTTTTTGGTCATTGTCCCCCACCAATAGTCGTGGTTACCCTTGCCTATGAGCTTTTTGCCTGGAAGCTCATTTATAAACTTGAAGTCCTCGTAAGCTTCATTATAATCAATAGCCCAGGTAATATCACCGGGAATAATAACAGTGTCCTCATCTGTTATAATGCTTGACCAATTTTTCTTGATTTTAGTCATATAATCTGTCCAACGGGAGCCGAAAATATCCATTGGCTTATTTGTGGTTGTTGACAGGTGTAGGTCTGCCATAACGAATAGTGACATATTTAGGCTCCTTTCGTAAGATTTTTATTGAAAAAGTTATACGCGTTATGAAAAAAGATTTTTTCGGCAATTTCTTTGCTGAATGACTTAGATAATTCAGAAAAGAGAATTGTTAAATCCCCAATTGAGTTAATTCCCAACGGTAGAGAGGAAACACCGTCAAAATCACAGCCGAGGCAAGTTGAATTTTCCCCGCCGAGGCTTATATAATGCTCGATGTGCTTAATAATATCGTAAATTGCAGCATTTTTGCCGTTATTTAGATGCTCAGGGCACAGGGAAATTCCCACAATTCCGCCCAAGCTTAATATTCTTTTAAAAGCAACATCTTCTAAATTTCTTCTGTGGTTACACACAGAAAAGGAATTGGAATGGGAAAAAATCGGCTTGGCACCAAGATTTTCACACAGTTTAAATGCCTGGTTTTGAACAGTTACAGAGGAATGAGATAAGTCTATAATTATTCCCATTTTAATACATTCTCTAATTACATCATAGCCAAGCTTGGTAAGACCGATATCAGTGTCCCAACCGCCTCCAATGCAACTAATACCCCGCCAATTAAGGGTAAGGACACGAACACCGTCGTTAAAGAGGCGCTCCAATCTGTCAATATGCCCGTTTAAAAGCCTTGCATCCTCAACTGAAAGAATGAAGGTGGGGGATTCTAACGTGCTTGGGTAAGTGGATAGAGCAATATTTTGCTGCTTTATATACTGTATATTCTGCTTGTAGCTATCAAAGGCTTCCTCATTGCTTTGCCTAAAGTCGCTCCAAATGGCGCCTATTTGTATATATGGCTGAAAAGCCTTTGATTTTTCAAGAGAAATGTGAGTTAGTAAATTTTCAAAGTTAAAATTAAATTTAAAAAGAGTTGATAAAGTATCGCAATGCAGGTCGAATAAGGGAACCATAATTACCTTGAAACTGCGTTTTCAATATAGTTTATGTCACAGACACGCAGCTTCTTATCCGCCACCACATACACCTCGCACACATCAATACGCGGCGTTTTTCCTTGGTGCTTTTTGGGTAGGGACTTACAGTAAGCATATGCGAAATTGATTAGATTTGTTCGTTTATCGCGGTCAACGGCATCACCGGGACGGCCGAAATTATTTTTGTCCTGCCTTCGTGCTTTGACCTCAATAAACACGATATAATCCTTATTGTATGCAATAATATCCGCTTCCAATTTACCGATTGTAGCATTCATTTCAAGGATTTTTAGCTTTTTGTGGCGCTTTATGTACTTGGCGCACTGCTTTTCGCCAAACCTGCCAACCTGGTGGCTTGTAAAATCACTCATCCTTCAAAAACTTAAGGAAGCTTGGGCGGTGAATAGGTGTAACACCGTAGGTCATTATAGCATCCATATGTACCTTTGTTCCGTAGCCCTTGTGCTTTGCAAAGCCATACTCGGGGTATTCCTTGTCATACTCGTAGCAAAGCCTGTCACGGGTAACCTTTGCAAGGATAGAAGCGGCTGCAATTGAAGGTGATTTTGCATCTCCGCCAACAACGGTTTCTGTATCTACCGTAAAGCCACGGGAGGTGTTACCGTCGATTAAAGCAAGGTCTGGCTTAATTTTTAAGCCGTCAATTGCCCTTTTCATTGCAAGCATAGCGGCATTTAAAATGTTAAATTCCTCTATTTCCTCAACTGTGGCAGATGCAATAGAGTAGTCAAGGGCATTTTCGATTATTATGTCAAAAAGCTTTTCACGCTTCTTTTCTGTTAGCTTTTTGGAGTCGTTTAACCCCTCAATAACATAACCGTCGGGTAAAATGCAGGCGGCGGCAACCACAGGACCTGCCAAGGGACCTCTGCCTGCCTCATCAACGCCGCAAATTACCTTAATTTTATCGGTTTTTCTTGAAATATCAAAGGTATAATCTAACATTATTTCACCTCAGGCGCCTCAAGGGAAATGCATCCGATTTTGGCACTTCTAAATTCTTCTAAAAGGGTGGTGGCGGTTCTTTCTGTATTAACCTCACCGCCTGATATCAAAAATCCGCGCTTTCTGCCTATAAGCTCTAAAAGCTCGTAGTCCATTTCACAGCTATCAAGCTCATCCTTGGTGATTTTGTATCTTGCCATAAGCTGCTCGGGAGCTATATTGCGAAGCCTTGAACAGAGAACAACGGCGATATATTCAATATCTAAAATTGCATCCTTTATGGCGCCTGTTACTGCTAAGTTTTCACCAACTGCCTTTTCCTCAAACTTTGGCCACAAAACACCCGGCATATCCATAAGGTCAAGCCCTATTGTTGTGGGTATCCATTGCTTATTTAGTGTAACTCCCGGGCGGTTTTCAACCTTTGCCTTTTTTGAGCCGCAAAGCCTGTTAATAAGGGAGGATTTGCCAACATTCGGAATACCGACAAACATTGCCTTAAGCTTTCTGCCGTGCATGCCCCTTGCTTCGTATCTTTGGATTTTGTCAGCTAAAATTTTTTTAATTGTTGAGGCAAGCAGGTTAAAGCCCTCGCCGCTTACACAGTCAATTGCTATGGCATCCTTTCCTATGGAGCTGTAATGCTCAACCCACTGCTTTGTAATTGTCTTGTCGGCAAGAGAAGCTTTGTTTAGAATAGTTAAGGTTGGCTTGTCACCAATTATCCTTGCTATTTCCGGGTTTTTGGAGCTGTATGGAATTCTTGCGTCTAAAATTTCTATAACAATGTCTACTTCCTTTAGGTTTTCCGTAATAAGTCGGCGAGTTTTCGCCATATGACCCGGAAACCATTGAATTACTTCTGATTGCATTTCTTTATACTAATCCAGACCGCCCATTTTGCTGAATGGCGCCAATCTGAATACAGCCTTTCCAACTATAAATTCTTCCGGCACAAAGCCGATTTCCATAAGTCTGCTATCCGCAGAGTTATCTCTGTTGTCACCCATTACAAACACGTGGTTTTCCGGGACAACGGCGGTGAAAACTCCTGTTTTACTATTGTAATAGGGGTAATAAACGGCATTTCCGTCCTTGTCCTTTATCACATCCCCATTTTCGTCATATCTGTACTCACCAAGGGTGGGCACTCTTCCCAAAAAGAGCCTGTCTTGGGGGGTTAAAAGGTATTGCGCGTACGGCTCATTAAGCTTTTTGCCGTCAACATACACTGTCATAGTACCGTAGTCAATTTTTATTTCCTGTCCCTCTGTTGCTATAACACGCTTAACGATAGGGTCGGAGTAATTATGATATATTTCGTGCTTTTCGTTTTTATAAATTCCTTCATAATAATTCTTAAAGTCGCCGTGGACTACAACAATGTCACCATTTTCAGGCTCGTAGGTGAAGAAAACATTGGCAACAATTAAATAGTCCCCGTGCTTCAAGGTTGTATCCATAGAAGGACCGTCAACCACGGTGAGCCTTGCAAAAAATGTGAAAATAACAATTACAGCAATGATTGCGTAAACAAACGCCTCCAAAACATCATAGAGGTTTTTCATACCGTGGCTTGGCTTGTAGCCAAGAACGGAGAAGTCCTCGCGCGATTCTGTATTTTTATCTTGATTTTTTACTTCTTTTGTTGTATGATTAAGCTTGTTTGGAATAGCTTTTGATGAATCTTTTTTCATACAGTTGTCCCTTTCGTAGAGCATTACACTATATTTTACCACATTTTATAAATTTAAACAATAGTTTTTTAAAATTATATTATTATAGATGGGGTAAAATAAAATAAATTAACAAAAATTTCAAAAAACTATTGCAAAACCAAAAAACCTATGATATAATACTGACCGTATGCGTGTGCATACACTAAATAAAAGGATGGTCCGCTGCGTCGCTCTGCATGAACGTCCTAAGTAATGGAGGCTGATTATGAATAAGATCGAAGCTTTTGTAAATGAGCAGTTAAAGCAAGAGGTACCACAGTTTAATATTGGTGACACCGTTAAGGTACACAACCTTATTAAAGAGGGTACAAGAGAGAGAATCCAGATTTTCGAGGGTACTGTTATCGCAAAGCGTAACGGCGGTATTTCCGAGACCTTCACAGTAAGAAGACTTGCTTCTGGTTGTGGTGTTGAGAAGACATTCCCACTCCATTCTCCAAATGTTGCTAAGGTTGAAGTTATTAGAGCCGGTAAGGTTAGAAGATCTAAGCTCTTCTATCTCCGTGATAGAGTCGGCAAGGCTTCAAAGGTTAAAGAACTTAACTAATTTGAAAAAATCTCCGCATTTCTGCGGAGATTTTTCATTTGCGGCGCTTATGCTTCGGCTTGCGTTCCCGTTTAATTCCTATGATACTTCCGACCAGGGTTGCTAAAATAATCATTCCGTACCATAAAACGCTTACACCGTTATTATTTGGAATAAAAAGAGAAATGACAAATACCAACAGAGTAATTGCAAGCCCCAAAGCTGTTCCTAACGGCACATAAAGCTTGCCAACCCTCCTTGACAAAATAAAGCCGCAAATTAATGATGAAGCACCGAGAATTCCTTTACCTACAGGCATTGCTAAGCTTGCAGGGTCGCTTGTGTTAAAGAGAATGGCAGAAGAAGCAAGCA
Organism: Clostridia bacterium; assembly: GCA_017452475.1. Taxonomy (GTDB): domain Bacteria; phylum Bacillota; class Clostridia; order Oscillospirales; family CAG-272; genus RGIG2000. The sequence continues at coordinate 8,822 of JAFTMJ010000029.1, forward strand.
TAAGTACTATTGAAACCACAAAAAAGAGAAGTGATAACAAAAGAATATTTTTTGCGTAATAGGGAAAGCCGAAAGCTTCGCCACCCTTACTTTGTAAATGCTTAAATTTTTTCATAAAAAAACCTCGTAAAATACTCTTAGTAAAGTATATTACGAGATTTTTTAATTATGATATTATTCTGTCTTTTCTTCGGTAGCCTCGGTAACCTCAGCAGTGGGCTCTGTTGCTTCTTCGGGCTTTTCAGCGCTTAATTCCTTAGCCTTAAGCTTTTTCTTGCCTTGCTTTTTGTTAGCAGGCTGATCGTCATTTGCGGTAGCCTCGGTTGCTGTGTTAGCCTCAGGCTTCTTGCCGTCGCCCCTCTTTTCATAAGCATGAACATCAACTGTACGAACAGCGGACCTGAGAATTCTTATCTTTGTTCTGTCCTTACCTGTTTCGATAGTAACGGTTTCATCCTTAATTCTAACGATTTCTCCAATAATGCCGCCAATTGTTGTAATTTCGTCACCAACCTCAAGGCTGTTACGCATATTTGCGGCTTCTCTTTCCTGCTTCTTATTAGATCTGTACATAAAATAGAACAAACCAACGAGAAGGACTATCATAATAATCCAAGTAAAATCCATAATTTAAGACCTCCATAAAAATTTCCTTACTATTATAGCCTATTTTTCCCATTTTGGCAAGTCTTTTGCAAAATTTAATAAAAAATTTATATTAATGTACTGAAATTAAGCGCTTTTTATGATAAAATAACCATATGAAATATTTAATTAATTCTGAAAACGCAGGAAAAACTATTAAAGAGTTTTTAAGAGAAAATAATTTTTCTGCAAATCTTGTTAAGAAGCTTAAAAAAATCGAGAACGGTATTACTGTAAATTCTGTCCATCAAAATGTGACCTATCGTTTAATGGAAAATGATATTTTGAACCTATTGGATGCGGATTTTGAAAAGGATACTAACGAATATTTGGAGCCTGTGGATTTGCCGATTGAAATTATCTACGAGGATGAGTTTATAACGGTAGTTAATAAGCCCTGTGGCATGCCAACCCACCAATCCTTGAACAACCACGGTAATACATTGGCAAATGCGCTGAAATACCGTTACAGGGACAAGCCATATGTGTTTAGGGCATCCAACAGGCTTGACAAGGACACAAGCGGAGTAGTTATAACCGCAAACAACCGCTACTATGCCGCCCTTATTTCAAATAAGATTAAAGAGGGTACGGTTAAAAAGGAATATATTGCCGTTGTCCGCGGTAGGCTTGAAGGAAGCGGCACGGTTAATGCGCCCATTGACAGGGTTGGAGAAAGTATTATTAAAAGGGTGGTAAGGGATGACGGCGAGGCAGCCGTTACAGTCTACAGGGCGCTTCTATCATCGGATGAAATAAGTGTGGTGTCAGTTACTCCAATCACAGGCAGAACGCACCAAATTAGGGTACATATGGAGCATATCGGTCACCCGATTATAGGAGATGCCCTATACTATGAGCCAAGCACGGAAATAAACAGGCAGGCGCTCCACTGTATCAGGATGGATGTGCCGCAGGTTGGCAGCTACTATGCACCGCTACCAAAGGATATTATTAACCTAATCAGGAGGTATTTTAGAGATGAGGAGCTTTCTTTCTAAAACTAGAGAATATGTTTCGCTTTTTTCTATCATTTCTTATTTATTGACTGTAATTAGCTTTATTTTATTCCTTATTGTTACAAGCAGTACGGGATTTGCGGACTTTTTTAATTATTACTTATCTGCGCCTACACGGGCAATTATGGCATGGATATGCGTGATTTTCCCCTTTTCTGTGGCTGAGGTAGTGGTTTTAACCTCACCTATATTGCTTGGAATATTAATTTTTATCATTGTTAAGCAGGCAAAAAAGGGTAAAAAGGCGAGCATTAAGCTATTAAATATCATAATTTCGGTTTTGTGCCTTGTTTTTGTTACCTTTGTTTGGACATATTCAAGCGGATACCACACGAGCACAATAGATGAAAAAATGAATCTTGACAGAAGTGCCATTTCCAAGGAGGAGCTTTACAAAACTTCGGAGATATTTGTAAATGAGCTTAACAGCTTGGTGGACAAAATTGAGTTTGACGATACGGGCGCATCTGTAATGCCATATTCGTATGCTGAAATGAGCGGTAAAATATGCGATGCGTACGATAGCTTTGTTGAAAAGCACGACGGTGTTATCCATACCTTTTATTCAAGAGTTAAGCCGCTTATTATAAGCGAGCCAATGACATATACCCACCTTTCGGGCATTTATACATTTATGTCGGGGGAGGCGAATGTTAATGTAAATTATCCCGACTTTATCGTTGCAACAACTGCAGCCCACGAAATGGCGCACCAAAGGGGAGTTGCCAGGGAGGATGAGGCGAATTTTATTGCATTTGCGGTGCTTCTTGAGTCGAACGACCCGTTTTTGAGGTACAGTGCCTTTGTTGACCTTTTTCCTAACATACTTAACAATCTGTATGATGAGGATGAGGAGCTTTATTTTAGCTTAGCTTCCAACCTTGACAAAAGAGTGTTTAAGGACAGGGCAAGCTATTCAAAATTCTTTGAAAAATATGCAAATTCCACCGCCTCCCAAGTGACAGGAAGCATAAATGATGCTTATTTGCAAGCAAATGGGCAGGTTGAGGGTACAAAATCCTACGGTATGGTTACGGAAATTGTTTGCGCTTATCTTTTAGGCAAAACTAAATAGAACTATTTTTCTGTGCCTTGAATAAACTTATAGTGAGTATATTTGTTTATTCGAGGTATGTGATGGAAAAAATAATTGTTAACGGTGGAAACAGGCTAAATGGAGAAATATGCATCAGCGGAATGAAAAACTCAGCACTTCCAATTATTTTTTCTTGTATTCTTGTAAAGGGCGACTGTATAATTAACAATGTACCAAAGGTTAGCGATGTATTTAATGCCTTGGAAATTCTTTCCTCAATGGGGGCAGTGGCTGAATTTTGCGGCAAGAATACTGTTTTAATCAATACAGACAGGATTGATGATACAATTTCAGCAAAGCATCTTGTCAGTACCATGCGCGCATCCTCATATCTTATGGGCGCTATGCTTTCCCGCTTTGGCAAGGTTAAAATGCCAATGCCGGGTGGGTGCAATTTTGGCGCAAGACCCATTGATTTGCACTTAAAGGGTTTTGAGGCACTTGGGGCGAAATGCTTCTGCGATGGGGAGAATGTTGAGATTTTTTCCTCAAAAAAGCTGAAATGTAACAAAATAACACTTGACAAAATTTCTGTTGGTGCTACAATAAATATGGTGCTTGCTTCAGCCTGCTTAAACGGTACGACTGTTATAAGCAATTGCGCTAAGGAGCCCCACGTTGATGACCTTATTGCTTTTCTTAACTGCTGCGGCGCAAAAATAGCAAGGAACGGCACAACCGTTGTGTGCCAAGGTGTAAAGGCGCTTTACGGCAAGGAATACACCGTTTTTCCCGATATGATAGAGGCGCTTACATATATTTGCGCTGTGGGCATATGCAAGGGCGAGATTTTGTTAAAAAGGGTTGTGCCGTACCAGCTAAGCTACCCCACAGAGGTATTTAAGGAGATGGGCTTTGAAATCACTGCCTGCGGTGACACTGTTACTGTAAGAGCTGATGAGATTTTTGGCTGTGATGTGGTAACTGCGCCGTATCCGTTGTTTCCAACGGATTTACACCCACAGTTTGCCGCCTTGCTTTGTTTTTCAAGGGGTGGCGGATGCATCCGTGAGGAAATATTCCCGACCCGATTTGCATATGTGAACGAGCTTAGAAAAATGGGCGCTTCAATTTCAAGGCTTAGAAATATGGTGTACATAAAGGAAGCGCAGCTAACGGGCGCAAGCCTTGACGCAACGGATTTGCGTGCCGGTGCATCCCTTGTTTTAGCCGCCCTTGGTGCGGCGGGGGAAAGCGAAATAAATAATGTCAACTATATCGTTAGAGGCTATGAAAGCATTGTTGAAAAAATAGCCGATATCGGTGGAAAAATAAAACTAATCAAAGGAGATTAACAAAATGGTAGTAACAAAGCAATCAATAATCGGAGATGTTCTTGATTTTAACCCTGAAACAGCGCAGTTCTTTTTCGAGATAGGTATGCATTGCTTAGGCTGTCCTCACTCAAGGGGCGAGTCTATTGAGGACGCGTGCGCTGTACACGGAACAGATGCTGACGCACTTGTAAAGAAGCTTAACGACTTTCTTGCAAAGTAATGGCAGATATTAAATTGAGCAAAAGACTTAGCACCGCTGCATCATATGTGCGTAGCGGTGCATTTGTCGCAGATATAGGAACTGACCATGCGTATTTGCCCATTCACCTTGTTTTAAGCGGTGTTGCCAAGGGAGCTCTTGCCTCCGACATTAATGAGGGACCCATTAAAACGGCAAAGGAGAATATTGCAAAATACGGTCTTGCCGATAAGATAAATGCCCAAATTGCAAACGGACTTGACGGAGTCGAGGCGTACAAGCCGACTGACATACTCATTTGCGGCATGGGCGGAGAGCTGATTGCCCAAATTCTTGATGCTTCTTCATATGTTAAAAGTGAAGGTGTTAGGCTGATTTTGCAGCCGATGACAAGCGTGGCTGAGCTTAGAGAATACTTGTCAAACGGTTTTTCTACAATTGCCGAAAACGTGGTTTGCGAGGATGGCAAGATTTATCAAATAATTTGCGCCGAATATGACGGATTAGTACATAATTACAGCTCAGCAGAGCTGGAGCTTGGTAAAAGGAATATTGAGAGCAAAATCACCGAGTTTTATGTGCTTTTGGACTCTGTTATTGCCAAAAAGCAAAAGAAGCTAAACGGCTTAAGGCTTGGCGGCTATGAAACTGATGAGCTTGAAAAAGAAATTAAGGAGCTGGAGGGACTAAGATGACATTTTATGAGCTATACAAGGCTATGGAAATGAAAATTCCGCTTGATTTAAGGTGCGAATGGGACAATGACGGCATCATGTGTGTTGACAACCTTGAAAAAAAGGTAAAAAGGGTGCTAATTGCCCTTGATGTAACTGCTGATACGGTTAACCACGCAATTGAAAACTCATATGACACAATAATTTCCCACCACCCCCTTGTTTTTCGTGCGCAAAAGGCGATTACCCCTATGAGTTACACACAGGACAAGCTGATTAGCTTAATTCAAGGTAAGGTTGGGGTTATGTCCTTCCACACAAGGTTAGATGCGGTTAAGGGCGGTGTTAATGACGCTTTATCCTCTGTGCTTGGATTGACGGATGTTACAGTTGACCTTGCCGACCCAATTGGCAGAATTGGGCACACAAAGGAAACAAAGGAGCTTTCCCAATTTGCAAGGGAGGTAAAGGATGCCCTTGGCTCTCCGTTTGTTCTTTACTCCGGGCAGGAGCAGGTTAGCAAGGTTTATGTTGTGGGCGGCGACGGCAAGGATTTAATTGACAACGCGGTTGCAAGCGGATGTGACACAATTGTTACAGGCAGGGCAAGCTACAACACCTCGATTGACGCATCTGATATGGGCATTAATATTATTGAAGCAGGACATTTTTACACCGAAAACCCAGTGTGCAAAATACTAAAGTCAATGATAAAAAGCATAGATGCAACCATTGTTGCGGATATATATTGCTCAAACAGAATTAAGGCAATTTAATTAAATTGTTTTTTGAAAATTACCTTTAAAAGTTTTCTTTAAAAATGCGACAGATTTTTCTGCCGCATTTTTTGCCGAATAGGTCTGAAAAAACACCTAATAAAGAATAAATATTGAAATGAACGGTGGTCTAGTGTAAAATATAATTGCAAGGGGGGATTTTATGGAATTTAGGCTGATAATAGACAAGGACAGAGAAGAAGAGGTGATTGTTTATGCCCATAAAAACACCGATAAGATTGAAAAAATTAAAGCTATCGTGTGTGAAAAAGCAGAATTGTTAAAGGGATACCTTGAAAACGATATCGTTCTGCTCACTTTCGATGAAATATATTGCTTTGCTATTGAAAGGGGCAGGCTGTATGCATTAACAAAGGATAAGCGGCTGCTACTAAAGGAACGGCTTTATCAAATTGAGGAAAGGATTGACGGTGATTTTATTAAGATTAATCAATCCTGCGTAGTTAAGATTGATAAAATAGAGCGCTTCAGTGCTTCCTTTGGCGGAGCGTTAAAGGTTAAGCTAAAGAACGGTTATACCGATTATGTTTCAAGACGGCAGATAAAAACAATTAAGGAAAGGATGGGCATATAAATGAAGGGATATGTTAAGAGTTTTATGCAAAGAGGCTTGATTTTCGGTGGATTCGGTCCCATTATTTTAGGCGTCATTTATTTAATTTTAGAGTTAACGGTTAAAGACTTTTCCGTAAGCGGTTGGGAAATATTTTTGGGCATAATTTCTGTATATATGCTTGCATTTGTTCATGCGGGCGCAAGTGTAATTAACCAAATAGAGAGCTTGCCGATTGCAAGGTCCTCACTAATACATTTCGGCATTTTATATGTTGCGTACATTACTTGCTATTTAGTAAATACTTGGATACCCTTCGATTGGGTTGTAATTGCCATATTTACAGGGATTTTTGTTTTGGCTTATTTTGTTGTTTGGATAACGGTTTACTTAATTATCAGTAAAACAAGCAAAGCATTTAACACAAAAATAACAAAAGACCTTAGCGCGAGCTAAGGTCTTTTAATTGCGTATAGGTTTAAATCCCAAGCAGGGATATAGGGTAGTCTTCTTAAAATAAGAGAATAGTTGGAGTTTAGCTCCTTTAAAAGCAGGGGCAGCTCGTACATATCCTCGCTTTTGTGATACATAGAAACCAAAAGGTCAGGCTCACATTCAGCAATTAGTCTTTTGCTTCCTATTAGTGCCTCGTACTCAAGCCCTTCAACATCATATTTGATAAAATCAGCGCTTTTGCACACGTTGTCTGGGGCTTTTGATTCAATTTCAACTGTTTTGTGTTGAAAGGAGCCTTGCGAGGAGGCGGTGGAATTTCTGTTTCCGGCTGATTGAAACTTCAAAACCGTGTCAGTGCTATATGCCGCCAAATTTAAAGGGAAAGCCTTTATGCCTTCAAGTGCTTCACAGTAGGTGCAAAGCTTTTTAAAATTGCGTTTATCGGGCTCAAAAGCGTATATTTGCGTTAGGTTAGGGCAAAGGGCGGCATATTTTTTTACCGTGTCACCGTTATATGCGCCTAAGTCAATAAATGTGCGGTAATTTTCAAATCTCAAGCAGCTTTCAACTTCGTTTTCATCACAAGAGGTTTTTTTAAGATAGCAAAGCCTTCCTGTAAGCTTAAATCTTACAATATCATCGAAAATTTGCTTTGATTTTTCATCAAATAAGGCTTGGCGCGCATCGTAAAGCTCATTTTCGTGCTTGTCAAAGAATTCCTCGTTGAATATCTCTCCCTCACATACGGGAACATCGGGGGAAAATACATTATGTGAATTTTCTAAAGAATATATCCGTTCGATTACTTCGGGAAGCTTTGAGCCGAAGGAAACAAGAATGTTAAAGTCGCTTTTGTATTTTTCGCACGCCTCAGAGTAGGAAAGAACCCTTTTTCCCCTATAGCTGTGCCCCCTTACAAAGCCGTCACTTGCAAAAACATCATTGTATTCAATGCCGTAGCGTTCAAGAACAGCGATGATTTTGTCAGCGCCGTTGCCCATACCGTAAATAAGCAAAGGCTTTGAGGAGCTTTTAAGCGCAGTCCAAAGGTCGCACTCAAAGGTGTCAAAAATCATATTTTTATAATTGTTCATAACTAAATCCTTGATTTTTCAGTCTTTATAATGTATAATTGTAGCATAATTACTTTTTAAGGTCAAGGAGAAAAATATGAATTGCCTGTTTTGTAAAATAGTTAACGGTGAAATTCCGTCAAATAAGGTTTACGAGGATGACAAAATTCTTGCCTTTTACGATATTAATCCCGAGGCGAAAATCCATGTCCTTGTTGTACCTAAGGCGCACATTGAAAGCGCAAACGATATAACTGAAGAGAATAGCATCACTGTGGCGTACATTTTTGAGAAAATTCCTGTAATTGCTTCTCGTGCGGGAATTACCAACGGCTACAGAATTATAACAAATAGCGGCCCCGATTCCTGCCAAAGTGTAATGCACCTGCATTTTCACATTCTTGGCGGAGAAAAGCTGCCGGAGCATATAAGATAATGGGACCGTTACAAATTTCAGGTTTAATTTGCGGATGCATTGCGCTTTTCTTTGCGTTAGTTACAGGTCTTACTTACTTTAGAATTAAGAAGTTTATTTCCTTAATTAACGAGTCCCAAATGGAAGAGGCAATGCCCATAATAGAGAAGCAGAGAAGAAGGGTTTACGGATACCTTGTTGCAAGCTCCATATTTACCCTTGCCACAATAGTTTTATCAATAATTAACAGCATATAAGAAAGGTGTTGGCTTGCCAACACCTTTTAAATTTGTTTTCTTATCCTTTCAAGTGCGCCCTTTTCCAAGCGGGACACCTGAGCTTGAGATATACCGATTGCTTCGGCAACCTCGCTTTGAGTTTTGCCTGCAAAAAAGCGCATATCTATTATTTTCTTTTCCCGTTCATCTAAGTGCTTGATAGCGTCCTTTAGGGCAATGTCCTCAATCCATATATCATCGTCACAGGTTGCGTCCCTTAGCTGATCAAGTACATAAAGTGCATCCCCCGAGTCGCTGTATACAGGCTCGTAAATCGAAACCGGCTCCGTAATTGCCTCAAGAGCTATAACAATTTCCTCCTTTTTTTCATTAATTCTTGCGGCAATTGCTTCAATTGTAGGCTCGGACTGGGTTTCATTTGTCAGCTCCTCCCTTGCTTGCAGTGCTTTATATGCCAAATCACGCATTGAACGGGACACTCTTATGGAATTGTTGTCCCGCAAATATCTGCGAATTTCACCGATTATCATAGGAACAGCGTAGGTAGAAAATTTAACCTCAAGCTCTGTATTAAAATTGTCAATTGCTTTTATCAAGCCTATGCAGCCTACCTGGAACAGGTCATCCATATTGTCTGCACGGCTTGAGAACCGTTGAATAATTGATAATACAAGCCTTAGATTGCCGTCAATTAAGGATTCCCGTGCCTTCATATCTCCGTTTTTAGCGCTTAACAAAAGAGGTCTTTTTTCTTCTTCCTTTAACACCTTTAGCTCGGCGGTGTTAATGCCGCATATTTCAACCTTGTTGTAGTGCATAATATACTCCTATTCTTTGATTAAATTATTGACAGAATAGGGAACCGCTTATGCAAGGTTTATTTTTCCAAGAACACATCAAAAAAGCACTTTAAATCAAGTGCTTTTTAGGTTATTTTAGTATGAATTTTGCGCACACAGCATATTTTCAATAAATATACCGTAGCCGCAGGTTGGGTCGTTAATTAGCACATGGGTGACGGCGCCCACAAGCTTGCCATTTTGGATAATGGGTGAGCCGCTCACGAGTGTGGTCAAGCAGGGACAACAGTTTTTAACAAAAAGTTTATATTTCCAAGAATTTAATGAGAATTGTTTGAAGAAAAGATGTATTTGTGCAGCAAGTTTTCAATATGATATTGACAAGAGCTAAAAGGTATGATATAATATTGCTGAAAAGTAATTGCACAAAAACGCAAAGTTTTTAGAAGGAGGACGTATGGAAATCAAAAGAGAACGATACTTGAATCAACTTATACAATTCAAATGGGATGGAATGGTAAAGGTCGTAACCGGAATCAGACGCTCGGGAAAGTCCTATCTTTTGAACGTTTTATTTAGAAATTATCTGAAAGAGCAAGGTGTAGATGAGGATCATATTTTGTTCTTTGCGCTTGACAATGATAAATATTTGAGATACAGAAATCCTCTTGAGCTTTCTGCATTTGTTAGAGGACTCGTTGAAAACAATAAAGAACAATACTATCTGTTTGTGGATGAAATCCAAATGTCGGATGCCGTGGACAATCCCTATAACCCAAGTGGTAAAAAAGTTACTTTCTACGACGTGCTCAACGGACTTAACAGCCTTGAAAATTTAGATATCTACGTAACCGGAAGCAATTCAAAAATGCTTTCTTCGGATATCTTAACCGAGTTTCGTGGGAGAAGTGACGAAATTCGCGTTCATCCCCTTTCGTTTGCAGAGTATTATTCCGCAGTTGGTGGAGATAAGCGTGACGCATTTGACGAATACGCCTTTTACGGCGGAATGCCACTTGTGATTTCACGCCCCGATGATGTTGCTAAAATGAAATACCTTTCTTCGCTTTTTGCCGAGGTGTATCTAAAAGATATTGTTGACAGAAAAAAGGTAGAGCGTGAGGACGTGCTTTCGCATACGCTAGATCTGCTTTGCTCATCGGTTGGCTCACTTTCAAATCCAACTAAAATTGCAGATACCTTGAAAACCGTTCAGCATATCGACGTAGCGCAAAATACGGTTAAATCCTATATCGACCACCTGATCGATTCTTTCTTGTTCTCTGAAAGCAAACGCTACGACGTAAAAGGGCGTGCATATTTTAATTATCCCAATAAATATTACTGCGAGGACGTTGGACTCCGCAACGCACGGATTGGATTCCGTCAGCCGGAAATGACGCATATTATGGAAAACATCATTTATAATGAGTTGATCATTCGCGGATATTCGGTTGACGTTGGCGTGATAACCACAAGAGAGCGCAACAAGGAGGGCAAGCAGATCAGCGTTCCGCGCGAGATCGATTTTATCGCAACTAAAGGGGGAAAAAAGGTCTATATCCAATCAGCGTATGCAATGCTGACCGAGGAAAAGCAAGAAAGTGAATTGAAGCCTTTCTCGTTGACAGGAGATTCTTTCCCTAAAATTGTTGTTCGGCATGATATCGGCAAGCGCTTTTATGACGATAACGGAATCCTTAATATCGAAGTGATAGACTTTTTACTGGATGATAGCATTGTGTAATTTAATGATAAAAGTGAGATTGTGGTAAGATGAAATATATAATTGGAATTCAAATATCAGAATTAAGATTGATAGTTCATAGCACCATTTTTACGATATTGCTTTTAGGATTGGTGGTTGTCATAGGCTTTTGGGTATATACTTCTTTGACAACGAAGAAGCCAAAAGAAAAAGAACACCTACGAAAGCTCAAAGAAAAAGCGCAAAGCGACGAGCTTGCAAAAAAACAGCTTGAAAAGCTTGAACGTAGAAACAAGCGCAGAAATAAGCGAGAGAAAGAAAACATCATTACAGACATTTTTATTTGGAGCATATCTGTTTGTGTGGGTGTCGCTATCTTGGCTTGGGGTATCATTCCAGGGTGGACAGATTATATTCGGAAAGATTATGTTGTTTACAAAGGGGAAATTACCGTTTATCAGCAAATGAGGAGTTCACGCATAGAGCTTGAAGACGGTACTGTCGTTTGGGGAATTGGTGATTTTGATGAACACGATACCTATGGAACGGTAGTTTATTCAAGGAGAACGAAGCAGTTTCTTGGAGGAAATTGATTTGTAACAAGCGGCATCATCCAAGGGAGAGTAGTGTTTTATAATAGGGACAACACATTTACACACAAAATTTAATATTTTCGGACAAAAGACTGTTGTCCCTTACCTAACACACTCTTGGTGAACGTTCCGTAAGGGACAACTTTTTTATTCAATTCTGCATTTATGATGCCTTTGCCATAGGAATATTTGCCGCATTTAACATATTTTCAATGAAAATCCCATACCCCTCGGTCGGATTTGCTACACATAATCAAGCGAAACGAGTCGGCAAGCTCGCTTGTCAGCGAGTGAGCGCAGATTGCTCCGCGGTGGCTCGTCAAAAGACGAGCGAAGTGCAACTCACCAAGCGGCAACGCTTGCACCGCAAAGGAGTATAACGTGCGTCACTGCACCGACGAGCTTTCCGCCCTGATTGATTGGGCTGCCGCTCACGAGTGTGGTGGGTAAAGGACAACACTTTTTAACGGAAAATTCATAACTTCTTGTAAATATATTGCAATTTTGCTCCGGTTGTGCTATAATGTACCTGCCAAACAATCTTAATATTCGTATGCATAGCCTTTTTTCTCTTTATGGGGAAACTATGCCTTTTTGTGATACCATTAAACTCCACGTTTTGGTAAAAACGCGGCTCCCGTTTGATGGTATGGCGAAGCTATGCTACGAATAGATTGTTTGGCGACAATTGGAGTCTCGCGTTTTTCGGTGCGCTGACTTCGGTTGGCGCACTTTTTGTATGCTGGTAGGAGGATATATGAGCAAGCATATTCCAAAAAAGGTTATTGATATTACCGGCATAGAACTCACGCCAGGACAACCTGCCGTTTGTCTTGGCAACGGAGAACAAGGC
>JAFTMJ010000030.1 GCA_017452475.1 Clostridia bacterium
AATACTTAGTATGGCTGTGTCAAGCCTCAGCCAAAATCATCTTAAAATAAGCGTTTTTGGTGCTCGCAATTTTAGACGAGTAAATCTTGGCTTAATCAAGGCGAAAAAACGCAGACAATTAAAAAATTTTCAAGTTTTTTAACACAGAGTAAGACGAGATTTACCGTATAAAATCGGGGTTCAACTGGGTCTTTCCTCTGCTAGGGGCAAATGCAGAATTGCAGGCGATGTTAATCAACACGGGGCGGCGCCCTTTCGGTGTTGGAGAACGGAAAAAGAAAGCTCGGCTGGGGCAGCTGAGCTTTGGCTTGTTTTGTTATTGAATATCGGGGTTGGTGTTGCCGCCCTGTGGGGTGGGAATGTGACCGCTTGGCTGAGAGTCCACGGTGCCATCGTCAACGGAGCTTGAGGTCTTTTCCATAAAGGGACGGAAAATGTCCTTGGCGGTATCCATAAGCCCTGACATGGTGTTGTCAACACCCTCCTGGTCGCAGGAGGCAAGCAAAACGGGTAATAAAAGCATAAGCAAGACTAAAGCTATAGCTAAGAATCTTTTCATTTAAAGCTCCTCCTTTTCTTGATGTATGTGTATATATTTTAACATTATATTTTATTCTTGTCAATAGTAAAAATAATGGTTGACATTGGGTTGGTATAATGTTAAAATACAAGAAGTGGCGTTTGTGCCGCAAAAATTGGCTTTGGAGGCTTATTATGGAAAGAGTTAGAATGGGTATTATCGGCTTTGGATGCCGCGCCTATGGAATGATGGATATACTTTTGGGCTTTGAGGATGTGGATATTGTTGCTGTTTGCGATAAATACGAGGACAGGCGCGATAGCGCAAAAAACAGAGTAATAGAGAAAAAGGGCAACACCCCCTTTGCAACAACCGATTATAAGGAGCTGCTTGCAAGAGAGGATGTTGACGCGGTTTATATTGCAACCGACTGGGAAATGCATTTCCCAATTGCCATTGATGCTATGAGGGCAGGCAAGGGCGTTGCACTTGAGGTTGGCGGCGCATACTGTGTGCAGGACTGCTACGATTTGGTTGCAGCTTGGGAGGAAACCAAAGCGCCGTTTATGTTTATGGAGAACTGCTGCTACAACAGGGAGGAGCTTCTTGCCACTGCAATGGTAAGGAAGGGGCTTTTCGGCAAGATTGTTCATTGCTCCGGCGCATACGCACACGACCTGCGCGGTGAGGTTACAGGAGGCAGACTTAACAGGCACTACCGCTTAAGGAATTATCTAAACAGAAACTGTGAAAACTATCCAACACACGAGCTTGGCCCTATGGCGAAAATCCTTGACATTAACAGGGGCAACCAAATGGTTTCGCTTGTTTCTATGGCTACGCTTTCCTGGGGTATGGAGCAGTTTGTTGAGGACAGGCGCGACACAATTGACCCCGAGTTAATCGGCGCGGATTTTGCCCAGGGAGATATTATACACACCCTTATTAAGTGCGCAAACGGCGAAACAATGATGCTGAAGCTTGACACATCTCTCCCTCGCTCCTATTCAAGAGAGTTCCAGGTTAGAGGAACAAAGGGTCTTTACGAGATGGACACAAACACCGCGTACTTTGACGGTCAGCCCGAGTATTGGTCAAGGGTTGAGTATGTTGACAAGTACAAGAACTCTGCGGAGAAGTATAAGTCAATGCTTCCGAACGCGTGGAAGGCTATTACCAAGGAGGCCCTTGATGCAGGACACGGCGGAATGGACTATGTGGAGCTGCGTGAGTTTGTTGACAGGCTGAAGGATGGCCGTGAAATGGCGGTTGACGTTTACGATGCGGCTTCCTGGATGGTTGTAACCTGCCTTTCCGAGGAGTCCATAAGGTGCGGCGGCAAGGTAATGGAAATTCCTGACTTTACCAAGGGCGCGTGGAAAACAAGACCAAGCCAGGATGTGCTTGATTTTAATGAATATGTTGAGGAATAATATTTGAAAAAGAGAATTCTTTTGGTTTTGGCTGCTTGCCTTCTTGCCTTGGGGTGCTTTTTTGGCTGCTCAAGCGAGGAGACGGAGCCGAAATATGAATATGTAACCGTAAGCTACAACACCTATGTCAATTTAGAAATACCTACGCAGAGGGTGATTAAAGGGGAACGGATTTCCCCACCCATGATGGAACTAAATAGGGCAGGCTACACCTTTGTGGGCTGGTACAACGGCGCAAAAAAGTGGGATTTTAGCAAGAACACGGTGGCGGAAAATGTGACATTAACGGCTAAGTGGGAGCCTTATCTTTCCTATGTGGAGGATGACGGGAAAATTTTTGTGGCAGGGTGCGATTTGAATGTGACGGATGTGGTTGTCCCAAGCACCTACAACGGAAGACAGGTTGAAGGAATTTTGCACTACGCATTTGCAGACCGCAAAAATATTAAATCCGTGGTTATTCCAAGCACGGTGAAGGTGATTGGCGAGGGGGCGTTTTACGGATGTACCCAGCTAAAAACGGTTTACTGTGAGGTGGCAGAAAAGCCACAGGGCTGGAACGAAAGCATTGTAAACACGGATGTGGAATTTGTTTACGGATAAAAAAATAACAAAAAACAGGCTATCGGTGGGGCACCTGCGATAAAGCAGTATCAAATTGAATAATACCTACGAAAGGAAAAGGACGAAGAATTGTTAAAATTCCTCGTCCTTTTTTCTTGACAAGCACTGACTTAATTAAAGACACCAAATTTTGTCTTTGTCAAATTATCAAACTTTATTGACAAATCAACAGAAATGTGATAAAATATACTCGTCACACAATCTAATATTTTTTCGTGTTAGTGGGAAACTATCCTTGGTAAAAGGTGTTTCCTTTTTTCCTCATACCCACTAACACTGGCGAGAGATTGTGTGACAACAATGAAGGAACACTTTTTCGGTGCGTTCCTTCATGGGGCGCACTTTTTTATATACTGAGGGGGGAATATATGAACAATAATGATATATCA
>JAFTMJ010000031.1 GCA_017452475.1 Clostridia bacterium
ACACTACAAATACGGGAGGGCGAACCCCTCCCCTACGACGAATTACGAATACGATTACAAATACGAATACGAGAGGGCGGAACCCTCCCATATGAATGTGTGTGAAAAATAATTTAAAAATTTTTTCTTTAAAAGGGTAAAAGAGGGACAGGCGGTACCGCTTTTTTTATGCTATAATCTAAATAGAAAAAGGACTTATTCAGCTTTTCTCGGTATCCCTATTAAAGTGCTTATCGTATATTTTATTTATCTCTTCATCTAATTCTGCAATTGACATCAATTTTTGGTTTTCTTCCATTTCATCAAGTAGTTTTAAAATTCGCAAAATCGCTTCTTTATAGAGCTTTTCTTTTTCTGTTTTCATAAAATGCTCCTTTTTTTCTTTAATTATATCACAATTTTTGCAAAATTACGATATATCCCACACGATATATCGCAAATTCGGATAAAATTAAGGTATAAATCTAAAGGGAGGGCGCAGATGAACACAAAAGAAGCAGTTGCCAAGCGTATATTAGAGCTTTGCGATGAAAAAGGCATTGCCATAAACGCCCTTGCCAACATTTCAGGGGTTTCTCCCTCAACTGTTTACAGTATGCTTAACGAAAAAAGCCAAAACCCCGGTGTTGTTTCATTGAAAAAGCTTTGTGACGGCTTTGACATAACATTGCGCAGCTTTTTTAACAGCCCTATTTTTGACGATATTGAGCAGGAGATAAAATAATACTAAAAAGCACCGAGAAGCTTCTCGGTGCTTTTTGTTGGAAACATTAAATGAAAAAGTTGTTTTTATCCTTGCGGATTTGAAGTGCCTTTTGCGCTTCCTTATTGTCCATAAGCTCTAAGTACCATCTTTCCTCCTCGATTTCTGCAAGCTTATGGATGCTTTCAACGTGCTTGCCGTAGCACTCCAAAATTAAGCCAACAACGAAGGAAATGAAAACACCAAAGCCAATAATCATAAAGCCCTCGATAATATCACCGTCAATAGCGGTGAAAACTCCTGCAAACAATGAGGTTATTGCCCCAACCATAAAGAACAGGCTTGATACCAAGCGCAATGCTCTGCCCGGCTTCTTAAACATATTCGTTCCCTCCTTAAATCAAGAATTTAACATTATTAATTGACACATCTGCCTTTGAGCTAAAGGTTAAGGTATGCTCGCCCTGCATAACGGAAACATACGCCTTCATCACGCCTGTGCCGCCCTCTGTACCCTTGCCAACGAAGGTGTTTTCGCCCCTGCCGTCAATGCTTAGGCTGATTGCAACCTGCGCCAAGGAGGTAAGCGGAGAAGTAAACTCAATTTCCACAATGTACTTGCCACTCTTTTCAAAGGTGTGCTTCTCTCCTGCGCCGATTGTGGCGGTGATTTCCTTTGCCACTGCCATATTGCTTGTGTCAAGGTCGGAAATATCATACTTAAAGCCGTTTGCGCGGAACCTTTCGTATGCGTGGGTGTACATTGCGAACCTGCAAAGGTTAACAGCGCAGAACTGAAGCTCTGCCCTGTTAAGGTAGCCGTTTTTAAGGCTTTCCTCAAGATTATCGTTATGGGTTTTTGCATTTTCCATAACCATATAAATATCGTTTTGAGCCTTAACCATGCTCGCAAAATCGCTTGTGCTTGTTACGCCGTCAAGGTTGGTAATGTGCGCCCACCAGTCGGTCATAACGAAGCCGTCATAGCCCCACTCGTCACGAAGGATTGTCTTTGTCATATCATAGTTAGATGCGGCGTGGAAGCCGTTAACGGAGTTATATGCGGTCATAATAGCCTTAACTCCACCCTGCTTCACTGCAATTTCAAAGGGGCGGGCGTAAATTTCACGGGCGGCGCGCTCTGACAAAACGGAGTCATTTGTGTGCCTGTACCACTCCTGGCTGTTTGCCATAAAGTGCTTAATTGTACAGTAAACGCCTGCCTTGGAAAGTCCCTTGGAAATAGCGGCAGCCATCATTCCCGCAAGGAACGGGTCCTCGGAGAAATACTCAAAGTTTCTGCCGTTCAAGGGGCTTCTGTGGATGTTAATGCCAGGACCTAAAATCACATCGATTTCATAAGCGGTCATCTCCACACCCTCAAGGGAGTAAAGGTCGGCAACCAATTTATCGTTAAAGGTACAAGCCAGGCAGGTACCGTTTGGCATACTTGTTGCAAGCAAGCCGCTATCCATTCTTATGCCTGAAGGGCCGTCGGTTGTGCAAACAATCGGAATACCGTAGCCGATAAGCTCATCGGTCATTCCGCCGAAGCAGGAGCCTGTGCCAGGGGTAACCTTAGGGCTGTTCATACCCTCGCCGCGGACAATGCAGCAAAGGTCGGTGTCGCTTAGCTGAGCCACAAACTCCTCAACGGTGCTTTTGCCTGTGCGCACATCCTCAAGCTTAATGCCCTTATCCCCTGTATACGGGATTTCCTGCATCATATTTTTATTAATTCTTTCCTTAATATCGTAGGTGCAGGTTGGCACATTTTCGTACACGGCCTCCCCGTTTTCCCCTGCCTTAAGCCTTTCAAAACTCCTTCTTGGGGAAAGCGCCTCGGTACATTTTTCAACCACGCGGGTCTTGTTTTCCATATGTACATAAACCGCGGTTGCATCGCTTACGCTGTTGCCGAGGTAGATAATATACTGTCCTGCCTCAAGCACATAGCAGGACTTGTTGCCTGTTATGCCGCTATCGTCGTATGCGCGCATTTGGTTAACATCAAATTTAAGGGTAAGGGTTTGGCTCTTGCCCGGCTGCAGCTTCTTTGTTTTTGCGTAGGCAACAAGCTCCTTTGCGCTCTTTCCAAGCTTGCCGTTTGGCGCGCCGAAGTAAGCCTGCACAACCTCCTTGCCTGCACAGTCGCCAACATTGGTTACAGTTGCCTTAACGGTGATTTTGCCCCTGCTTTCGGTAACTGCGGCGGTTATTTCAAAATCCGTATAGGAAAGGCCGTAGCCAAAGGGGTACAAAACCGCAGACTTGTTAAAGGTTTCAAAATAGCGGTAGCCAACATAAATATCCTCCTTATAGAGGTTATATTCCTTGCCGCCGAAATTGGCTGTGGATGGGTAATCGCTAATATCATAAGCAATAGTGTCGGAAAGCTTGCCGCAGGGGTTAGCCTTGCCCAAAAGCAAATCTGCCGCTGCCCTGCCGCCGCACATACCGCCCTGCCATACATACAAAACGGCGGAAATGTTATATTTCTTAACCCATTTCATATCAATGGTTGCGCCAACGTTTAAAACAACAACGGTTTTTTCAAACGCGGAGGAAACCTTTTTAATCATATCCTCCTCGATTGGGGAAAGAAGATAGCTGCCCTCGCTGGCGGAGCTGTCCTTGTCCTCGCCTGCGGTTCTGCCAATAACGATAATTGCCGTGTCCCCAAACCTGCGGGCATCCTTCACAACCTTATCGCTTAGCTCCATTTCCTTTTGGCACCAGGGCTCCTGACCCCAGCCGTGACCGTAGTCAAAGGGGTTATCCTTCTTCCACTCCTCGTAGATGTTAAGAAGCTTCTCGTTAATTTTAACCCTTCTGCTTTTCTTAAGCTCATCGACAATGTTTGTAACATATTTTACATTTACCAAGCCGCCTGAGCCTGTGCCACTCTTATAATATTCCCTTTGAATTCTGCCGAAAACAGACACGCGCTCGCCCTTTTTAAGGGGAAGGACATTGTTTTTGTTCTCAAGAAGCACACTGCCCTCGCACGCGGCGCGGTAGGAATATTCCTCAAGCTCCTTTATAGAATCCTTAGGTAGATTGCCAAGGTCATAGCCCTTGTAATTACTAAGCTCGTATTTCATAAAAACCTCCAAAGCACTTAATTGATTTCATTCTACCATAATTTTTACAAAAATAAAAGGGCTTACGCCATATTTCTCATTGAAATCAAATATTATTTATGATAAAATAGAAATATAATTCTTAAGGAGATTTTTATGGAAAGAGCAAGCGGAATTTTAATGCACGTTTCCTCCCTTTGGGGAGATTACTCCGAGGGGGCGTTCTCAAAAAGCGCCAAGGAGTTTATAGATTGCTTAAGTGAGTGCGGAATTAAGTATTGGCAGGTTTTACCCTTCTGCCTACCCGATGAATACAATTCGCCCTACAAGTCTTATTCAGCCTTTAGCATAAACCCCTATTTTATTGACCTTGAAAAGCTGTACAGGCGTGAGCTTATCACACGGGCGGAGCTAAACGAGGCAAAGCAAAGGGACCCCCACGCCTGCGAGTTTAACAGGCTGTTAAGAGAAAGAATTAAGCTTTTGACAAAGGCATCCACAAGATTTTTGGAGTATAAGACCTTAGAGGATTTTTACAAAAATCATACACAGGTTGCCAAATTTTGCGAGTTTATGGCTCTCAAATCCTCCAACAAGGGCAAGGATTGGTGGGAGTGGGAAAACACCGTGCCAAACCGTGAGGCGCTCCACGCGTGGAGGTTTATGGAGTACATTGCCATTACGCAGTGGCTTGAAATTAAGGAGTACGCAAACAGCCGCGGGGTAAAAATTATCGGTGACATTCCTATTTATGTTGCCCTTGACTCCTCCGATGTTTGGGCAAACCCACAGGAGTTTCAGCTTGATGAAAACTGCCAGCCCACAAGCGTGGCAGGCTGCCCACCCGACTATTTTGCAAAGGACGGTCAGCTTTGGGGCAATCCCTTATATAATTGGGATAGGATGAAGGAAAGCTCCTATTCTTGGTGGAGAGAGCGAATGAGCTTTATGTGCCATCTTTTTGACGGGGTAAGGATTGACCATTTCCGCGCCCTTGAAAGCTACTACTCCATCCCCGCAACGGAGAAAACCGCCCGTAACGGCGTTTGGGTAAAGGGTCCCGGAATGGACTTTATAAACGCAATAAAGGAGGAGCTTGGTGAAGATAAGCTGATTATTGCCGAGGACTTGGGAGACATTACCCCCGAGGTTGTAAAGCTTGTTGAGGACTCGGGCTTCCCCGGGATGAGGGTTTTGCAATTCGGGCTTTTGGGTGAGGAAAACTCACCGCACCTGCCCCACAACTATATAAACAACTGCGTTGCCTACACAGGCACCCACGACAACAACACCTTGCTTGGCTATGTGTGGGAGCTTGACGAAAGCCAAAGGCAGAAATTTCTTGACTATTTTGGCTACGAGGGGGCAAACTGGGACAGCTGCTATGACACGGTTATCCGTTCTATGCTTTCAAGCCACGCAGGGCTTGTTATCTTCCCTGTGCAGGACCTTTTAAAGTACGGAAGGGACACCCGCCTAAACACCCCCGGCAGCTGTGACGACAACTGGTCCTTCCGCCTAACAAGGGAGCAATTTGAGGAAATCGACAAAGCAAGGCTTAAAAAATGGATTGAGCTTTACTCAAGATAAAGGGAGGCTTTATGAAAACTATTAAGGGTAGCGATGTTTCTTCCTGCTTGGAAAGCTGCAAGCGCGTTTACCTTTGCGGCAAGCTAAGCGGCAAAAACGGCATTGAGCATATTGAAAACAGTGGGTATGAAATTGGCATAAGCAGCTATGACAAATTCACCTGTGAAAGCGCGCACAAGCACACATACAACGAAGAATACAACTATGTTTTAAGCGGCAGTGTTAAGGTTTTCATTTTTGATGAGGATAAGGAATATACCTTCACAGCAGGGGATATGTACCTAATAGAGCCTAACATGCCGTATATCACCAAGGCGGAGGCAGGCACCCGTGTGCTTTTTACAAAGACACCGGGCGGAAACGATAAGGTGCTATGCCCGGAGCTTGAAAAGGCTATTACCACTTGGACACTTAGCTGGTAGGTGAATGTATGAAGGTAAAAAAGGACACATCGTTTTTTAGCTTTTTTATTGAAGCTATAAAAATCTCCTCAAAGGGGATTTTGCCAATATGGAGCTTGGTTGCCTTTGTTTGGGGCATTACCTCCACATTTATGGATTTTTCTGACTTTAGCTTATTTTATATAATTATGCTCAGCCTTTCTGCCGTCTTGTCCCTTGCATTGCTTATTAAGGCTATGGTGGACATAAAGCGGGAAACAATTGAGTTCGGCTTTGGCGAGGATAGCAGCTTTTTCGTTATGAAAAACGACTTCACGGTAAATATGGAGCGCTTGCTGAGCGCCGAGGAAAACAGGGAAAAGGATTTCTACTTTGCCATGGGAATTGACAGAAGCTTAGATGTTTCGATTTCCACAAAAAAAGGCGTTTTCTTCTCTGTTTTGGAGTTTTTGATACAAAATTACGGTTTAAGCTCAGAAAATGTACAAGCTCTTATAGATAAGGCAAGGGAAAACCAATTTCCGCAAAAGAATGTGCTTGACTACGGCGACACTCTTGTTGTAAAAATTGACAGTGAAAATAAGAAAGGCTTTTATTTGCTCTTGGTTGCCAACTCGGAAAAGCGAGAGGAAGCCAAGATTAGCAACAATATGGAGCTTGTAAAGGGCGAGGACTCCCGCATTATTATACTAAGACTGTTTGAAAAATGTGAAAGCCTTAACTGTGAAAACTTGGTTTTGGGCGCGTTTGGAACAAACGGCTTGAAATTCCCTTATGCGGTAATAGTTACGGAAATAATTAATGCCTATGCAAAAAATCGCCTAACCCTAAATGACAGTTACCCCAAAAATGTTTACCTCTCTGTGCGAAAAGAGGATATGACAAGGCACCACCTGTCCCACAGTGACATTGTGCTATACATACAAAGAGTTTCCCGCTTTTATGCTAAAAAGCAATAAAAATACCCTCTCCATTTAGCGTGATACTCTTAACGGAGTATCACGCTAACTAAGTTTGCCCTTACGGGCAAGTGAAGTTATCTTCGATAGTGAAGTTCACTTTGTGAGTGAAGTTTCGCCTGATGGCGAAGTGATGGGCAAACTTAACTTCACTTGTGCGTAGCACAAACTTCACTGCATAGCAACTTCACTTTTGCGATAGCAAAAACATCAC
>JAFTMJ010000032.1 GCA_017452475.1 Clostridia bacterium
GTCGTGTTTTCATTGTTCGCGGTGAAGTTTTCAACGATATTTTACATACTGATCAGTGGAATCTGCGGTGTAGCGGTATATTTTCTCGGTAAAATCAGGAAGGAGAAGAAGCATGATCTATCTTGAATTGTTCTTAACCTTCCTTCAGATTGGTGCTTTTTCCTTTGGCGGCGGATACGGAATGATCTCGTTAATCAGAGAAAAAGTCTTGACGTACGGTTGGCTTACCGAGGAAGAAATGCTAAATATGATTGCCGTAGCTGAATCCACGCCCGGACCGATAGCGGTCAATATGGCAACCTTCGTCGGTTCTGCACAAGGCGGTTTCTTCGGAGCGCTTCTTGCTACACTTGGTGTGGTATTGCCGTCATTTTTTATCATTCTCATAATCGCGGCTCTGATACAAAATTTGCTGAAATATGCGGGAGTGAAAGCGTTTCTCGGCGGCATCCGGCCGTGTGTTGTTGGCTTGATACTCGCAACGGCAATCACGATGTTTATGAGTACGGCGATCGGCTTTAGTGCCATAGGCGATACCTTTGCAATAGACTACAAGGGCATTATCATATTTGCCATATTGATATTAATCAGTGTCATAGCAAAGCTTGCGCTAAAGAAAAAACTGTCTCCGATACTGATGATACTCATATCGGCAGGGCTTGGTATGATGATGTATTCATTATAAAGATTTTGATAAACAAATTCCAATTCATAGGTCAAATCAAGTATAATTTTCATATAAAGCCAAATACACTTATGATAAAAGCGAGTTAGGTGTTGACATAAACGGCAAAGCATGATATAATTATAAAAATAACGATGATAAAAGGAACCAGCTGACTGCAGAGGACGTTGGTTCCGTTATGCTTTTTAGAGGAAAATCTTATGGTTAGGAAAAAGAAAATCACGCTTTCAACCACGCAGATTATATTGCTCAGCTTCCTTACGACAATTCTCGTAGGAAGCGGACTTTTGGCTTTGCCTATCAGTTCTGCAAGCGGCGAAGCCGTGCCGTATCTCGATGCGCTTTTTATGGCAACAACCTCAACCTGCGTGACAGGACTGGTTACACTACCCACAGTATCCACTTGGAGCGTGTTTGGACAGGTTGTTATTTTGCTTTTGATACAGATAGGCGGTCTTGGTATCATCACCATTATGTCGGGATTGATGCTTCTTCTCAACAGAAAAATGGGCATTGGCGACCGCTTGCTGATTCAAGATGCCTTCAATCTCTATACAATGTCGGGGCTTGCCAAGTTCATTAAGAACGTGCTGTTCGGTACATTTATCATCGAAGGAGTAGGAGCTGTCCTGTATATGCTTGTGTTCGTTCCCGAGTTTGGTGCAAAGGGCATTTGGATATCGGTGTTCAATTCGGTTTCCGCTTTCTGCAATGCCGGCATTGATATTATCGCGGAAAACAGTCTTTGCAATTACGCAACCAATCCCTTGATAAATATCGTCACCTCCGTCCTCATCATTCTCGGCGGTCTTGGATATGTTGTGTGGTGGGATGTTATTCGTGTGGTTAAAAGCCGTTCACCGAAAAACAGAAAAATATTCAGGCACTTGACCTTGCACTCAAAGATAGCCATTACGGTCACGACAGGGCTCATTTTTGTCGGTGCAATTCTCATATTTATTTTTGAATATGCTAACCCATTAACCATTGGAGAGATGACTTTGTTTGATAAAATTCAAGTATCCCTCTTCCAATCGGTTACTACGAGAACGGCTGGATTTGCTACAATTCCGCAAGAAAATTTGACAAATGCCTCTGCCACCGTATCTATTATCTTGATGTTGATAGGCGGTTCACCCGTTGGAACGGCAGGCGGTATGAAAACGGTAACCATTGCCGTCCTCATTTGCTCGGCATTTGCTACAATCCGTAACAAGAACAGCGCAACCTTGTTCGGTCGCCGTATTTCCGAGGGAACGGTGAAAAAGGCAGTTGCTGTGGCGGTAACATTTCTTATGATCTGCACCGCTTCATCCGTGCTTTTGATGGCAACGAGCAACGCCTCCGCCCTTGACGCAGTCTATGAAACGGTCAGCGCAACTGCAACCGTCGGACTTTCAAGAAATCTAACATCAACACTGAACACATTTGGAAAGCTGATTATCATTGTAACTATGTATTTCGGCAGAGTTGGTCCCATCTCACTTGCGGTGGCACTTGGCAGTAAAAACGAAAGTCAGAACGTTATTTCCGAGCCGACGGAAGATATCAGTATAGGATAAAGGAGAAGGTTATGAAAACAAATAAAACATACGCAGTATTCGGACTTGGAAGATACGGCACAGCCGTGGCAAGAGAGCTTGTAGAGAACGGCATGGAGGTCATTGCCGTAGATACTGAGCAAAGAATTGTCAACGATGCAGCATCATATCTGCCTGTGTGCAAGTGTGCTGACGTGACCGATGCGGAGGTCATCTCACGCCTTGGAATTGGAAGCATTGATACGGTCATTGTATGTATGGCAAGTAACCTTGAAGCGAGTGTGATGGCGGTCACACTTTGCAAGGAGGCTGGCGTTAAGAACGTTATTGCAAAATGTGCGAATGAAATGCAACAAAAAATATTGCTTCGCGTGGGCGCAGATCATGTGGTTTTTCCTGAAAATGAGTCCGGTATACGCCTTGCTAAGAACCTCTTAAGCTCCGGATTTATTGATATGATCTCTCTGTCAAGGGACGTGTCTATGGTTGAGATTGATGTGAAGGACGAGTGGCGCGGCAAGAACTTAATTGAATTAAATCTCCGTAAAAAATACGGATTCAATATCGTTGCAATTAAGAAAGGTGAGAAGGTCACTGTAAATATCAATC
The DNA here is from genome assembly GCA_017452475.1 of Clostridia bacterium. Taxonomy (GTDB): domain Bacteria; phylum Bacillota; class Clostridia; order Oscillospirales; family CAG-272; genus RGIG2000. The sequence goes on from JAFTMJ010000032.1 coordinate 2,836, forward strand.
CCGAGCAGGTGCTTGATGCAGAAACAACTCTAATCGTTATTGCGAATACTACAAAGCTCGGAAAGCTGAAATAGGCTGTCAAATTCCGATTTGTTGGGCAAATCAAGCTTGATTTTATACTCAAATATGGAAAAACTAATGGAATTTTTTGTTTTCTGCAAGAGCAGAGCTGAAAATATATTACAGTACATCGCTCGGCTAAATTCAACTAAGGCTTGAGCTATAAAACACATAAGGGAATTAGCACGGCTTGATAGATAGTATTAGATGTTTAATAGTGTAAATATTACATCAACGAGGTAATGAGGGACTTTTGAATAGGTGTTTTCAAGTAATACAAAAAGGGCAGAGAGTGTTCTGCCCTTTTGTTGTATAACGAAAACCACGCGACTATCGCGTGGTTCAAAAGAGGTTAGATGAGTAGAAATAAAGAAAAAATAAGGTGTGCAAAGCCTCCACCGATGGAGCCTACAAAGCCATTTATGGCAAAGCTGATGGATTTTTATTTATTGCATATTGTTTAGCTTTATGAAATCCTCTACAATCATAGAAATATGAGAGGCTTGCTCTGCTGTGAGTGCTGAAATGTCCAATGTGGCACAACTGTTTCTTCCAAGCAAATAATCTGTGCTGGCAGAAAAGAGATCTGCTATTTTTTCAAGCATTTCAATTGAGGGCACAACATTGTCGTTTTCCCAATTTGAAACGCATTGCTTTGAAACGCCGAGGGCTTTCGCGAGTTGAACCTGACTCATGCCTCTTGCGCAACGAAGAATTCTTATGTTTTCACTTAAGTAAGCCAATTAATTCACCTCTGTGTCAATTTTTACAATACTATTATAAAACAAACGGTTGACAATATAAAAATACTATGGTATACTAATATTTGACATAAATGTCGAATATATTTCTTGGAGGAGCAAAAAATGAATGAACTCAACAAAAGACTTCGCAAAAACAAAATTTTAACACTCGCATCGGCTGCATTAATGGTGCTTTTTATTGTTTTGACGCTGGTGGGACTTTTTAGCGAGAATTTTATTCTTGCAATACTCGGATTTTTCTGCTTTAGCGCATTTCTTGGAATCACATACGGATTTATCTATTATAAAAAGCTCATTAAGCGCTCATATTGCCCAAGCTGCGGAACTCACTACTCTTATGATACTGACATTTCTTGGGAAGAGATACAGCGTTATACGAAGCAGATGACAAAGCAAGAAAAGGTGATTGCAAAGGTTAACTTTGATTGTAAATGCCCGAGCTGTCAACAGAGCCAGACATTCACAGCCGATTTTGTGATTTATGAACACAATTTTGAAACAAATAAAGAGAAGGTGAACAACCTCCGTGACATGGCGAAAAAGTACTTCGTTTGATAGACAGTATTAAATGTTTAATAGTATAAATGTTACATCAACGAGGTAATGAGGGACTTTTGAATAGATGTTTTAAGTAATACATAAAGGGCAGAGAGTGTTCTGCCCTTTTATTTTGGGGTTGACTTGTTTCTTTTTTTGTTTGCCATCTTTGCAAAGGCACCCGTAGGGAGTGCCTTATAAAAGCAGAAAATGCATGGTTTATTTTTGAAAAAAGTGTTAAAATATGGTAAAATAAATTGAAAAAGGCTGAAAATGCTTTTGGGTTATGATATACTGAAAGTGGACAGATATTTTATTTGCAAATGTAACCGACATTTCTATAACTCCGTTTTATTAAGCGAAGGTCATAGAATTAAAGGAGGCTTTTATGAAAAAATATTTATCGTTGCTTTTAGTGGCTTTGGCGGTTTTGGTTTTTCTTGCAGCTTGCTCCGACTCGCAGAACAATAATGCAAGCTCCTCCAATAATGACATAACGCAAGAGAGTACAAAGCTGAGCCACACGAACAACAGCTCCACAACGGACAGCTCACACGCTCCGGTTGACCCACCGACAGACGATTCACCGACAGATGATACTGTCACCTTTTCAAAAAATGAAAAAGGAAATTTTGTTAGTGAAAAGGGCGTAGAATATGAGCTTTTAGCAAACGAATGGTTCCTCGAATATATCGGCGAATTGGAGTTTGCAGGCAGTGTGGAAGGAGAAGAGGAATATACAAACCACTTAGACGGTCTTTATAAAAACGGCATGTACGCCATTAAGGGCGCTAAAAATGACAACATACTAATAAGGCGAATTCCAAACAACGAATGGTTTTCTATTTATCGTAAAGCATCATTGCCCAAAATGGATTATTCGATAGAGAACTGTATTAGACTGGAATTTATTTCGGAAACACATAATACATCGGATTTCCATGTGACCTGTGGCGAAGGTGTTGTAAATAAATCAACTATCTTGTCGTTTTTAGAGGATGTCAAGGCGCAAAAAAGTCCTGAAGAGGCAGGCTTGTTCGATTTAATAAGAAAACCGGACGGAGGTCTTGAGAATTGCTATGAATGCGGCGCTATTTACGCATTTTTCGAGGAAGAGCCTAATTTGGTAGTTAAGCTGTATATTACATCATATAATGATTTGGCTTATTCTATTTCTATTGGAGACAAATCATATGTTTTGCCGACAAAATGGTTTACATCCTTCCAAAATGCTGACAAGATAAATACTGTAACTTGGCAGTTTGATTATGCATATTGGGATTCCTATGAAACTTTAACAGGGGAGACTAATGCAGAATTACTTGTTGACGGTGGTATTTTATGCGGTGACTTTGACGGTATTGTTATTCCTAAAGATATAACAGCAGGCGATACTATTACTATTAATTATACGGGTAATTATATTGTTGAAGAAATATATCCCGGTCATATAGGCTTAAACGGTGAGGTAATATCATACTCGTTTTCATATGCAAATGTTATTTCTATGTTTACTGAAAACCTAACAGAGGAAATGCTTTTGGAATATGATGCCTCAAACAACTATGTAATTCTTGACAGGGGCGGAAGATTTACCACCCTTGATAAATATGAGGGGGAAATAGTGTATTTGGTGGAGAACCAAAGAGAGTCAATACAAGGTACAGATGGCACGCCGTTTTATGTTGCCTGCATGCTTGCATACGACCCAAGAGATTTAGAGGACGGTGTGCCTGACTGTGAAAATATATCGAAAAGCGAAGCTAAGGAAATAGCCCACGAACATTACTATAATACTTATTATTTGACATATGCAGAGGATTTTAAGTACGAAGTGAGCCAACCCGAAGGCCTTGAAGGGCGTTGGGAAATTCGCATTACCGAATATCGTGATGATGGATATGTATACTACTATACTATTGATAAAATAACAGGTGAAATAGTTAGTGTGGCAGCAGATGACAAGTGAGAATGCGTGGAAAAATTAATGGAAAATTTCATAGCTTGCAGGCTCACTGTAGTATCATAAAGATGTGCAAGCAAAAACGGAGTAGAGAAATTCTACTCCGTTTTTTGTTTGCACTGCTTTTTATAAATATATAGTCTTTGATGCGAATGCTTGCAAAAGAAGCCAAAAGAGGAAACAGGTTAATTAAAATACCGTCTGTGATAAAGGGCGGAATGGCGGGCATCAAAAAAACAGTTGCAGCGAGCTGAAAGATATGATAAAATATACTTAACAAAACCGTGTAAAGGAGAAAAAATTATGGAATATCAAATGAGTGGATATCAAAAGCTTTGTGGCACTTGCGAGTATTGGACAGGACCGAGGCAACCCAACTTTTACGGTAGCCATGTTGTGCTTCCCGCCCAAAGCGTTTACGGAAAATGCTGGTGCTTAAACGGACCGTTTAAGCGCGCTGACAGGCTTAGCAATATGTCCGTTTGCCAATATTACCAAAAATGGAGTGTGCTTAAATAAGGCGCGGTGCTTTAATATGTAAAGGGGCAGGCTAACCTTGCCCTTTTTTGCGTGGAATTAATGAAAGCAACTCATTGAAAAATGAGTTTATATGTGGTACAATATAACAAAAGGTGGTGTAAAATATGAAATACAAAAATCCCATAATTCCCGGCTTTAACCCTGACCCGAGCATTTGCCGTGTGGGGGAGGACTTTTACCTTGTTACCTCCACATTCGAGTTTTTCCCGGGAGTTCCCATTTACCACAGTAAAAACCTTGTAAATTGGGAGCTTATTAACTATTGTCTTACCTCGGACACACAGCTGCCGTTAGAGGGGGCGGAGTCCTCGGGGGGCATTTATGCGCCTACGCTAAGATACCATAAGGGCGTCTTTTTTATGACTACCACTAATGTTTCAAAGGGTGGCAATTTCATTGTACATACAAAGGATATTTACGGAAAGTGGAGTGAGCCTGCTTATGTTGACCAAGGGGGCATTGACCCATCCCTTTTTTGGGATGATGACGGAGAGTGCTATTTCGTGTCAAACGGCATAGATGAAAACGGGAAAATCGCTATTTTTCTTTGCACTCTTGACCCCTTTACGGGGGAGAAGCGCACACCCACAAGGCTGATTTCCTACGGCTGTGGCGGCAGATACCCCGAAGCGCCTCATATATACAAATTAAACGGCTACTATTATTTGATGCTTGCAGAGGGCGGCACCGAATACGGGCATATGGAAACTATGCAGCGCTCAAAAAATATATACGGACCCTATGAAAAATGCCCACACAACCCCATCCTTTCCCACCGTGACACTCCCGGCCCTATACAGGCAACGGGACACGCGGATATTGTTGAGGACCAAAACGGAAATTGGTGGCTTGTTTGCCTTGCGATTAGACCGATTGGGGGCATGCAGCTTCATCATATAGGCAGGGAAAGCTTTTTATCTCCTGTTACCTGGAACGAGGAGGGCTGGCCTGTTGTTGGAAAGGGAGGCACGATTGATTTTGAGATGGAGGGACCCTTGCCGGGACCTACGCCACAGCCTGTGAGCCACAGCTTTTGTGACTGCTTCGACAAGGACACGCTTGACCTGAATTGGAGCTTCCTCCGCAACCCCATAAGAGAGAACTATGCTTTGAAAAAGGGACGGATTATTTTAAAGGGAGGAGAGGATAGCCTTTCCACACCCCTTGGCCGCCCCACGATGATAGCGGTGCGCCAGCAAGCCTTCGATGTGGAGGCAACCGTGCAGTTAGAGGGCGAAGTACAACGCGGTCAGCGCTCGGGACTTTGCGCCTTTTATAACGGGGAATACCACTACGATATTTATCTTACCAAGGAGGAAGAGGGCTACGCGGTATGCCTGCGTAAGCGCGTGGCGGACATTGATGTGGTTGTTGCCACCCATAAAATTGACTATAACGGGGCTATCAAGCTTAAGCTCATAGCCAACGGTGAATGGTATACATTCTTCTACGAAAAGGGCGGAGAATTTGCGGAGCTTGGAAGGGGCGCTACCTCACTGCTTGCAACGGAGGTAAACGGCAGGTCCTTTACGGGAACATTTATAGGTGTATTCAGTGAAAAGGGCGAAATTTCCGTAAAAGAAGCCACTGTAAATGTGCTTTAATTAAATAAACAAAAAGGATATCGCCAAAGGGTTGTACTTTTAAGGACAATTTTGCAAATTAATATAGAATAGAATACAATACCTACGACAGAAAAAGGACAGAGAAAGCAACTGCAATCTCTGTCCTCTTTTCTTCGCAAGCACTGCATCTGTGTCCACAGATACATATAGTGAAATGTTTTGCTCTCGCAAAACTTGAAATAATGTGCTATTGCGCATTGTGAAATATCTCGCTACACTCGATGTGAAATGAAATAAATCCCCTCACGCCCGCAGGCATTTCACTCGCCAAAGGCGAATTTCGCGCACAAAGTGCATTTCACAAATCCCGAAAGGGATTTATTTCGTTGCGTAGTGTCCTTAAGGGCACTACGCTAAATGCGATATCCTTTTTGAATTTAATGTAGGTAAAGCGGTTTAAGAAAAAGAAAACCACCGATATTTTTGTGCACTAAAAGAGGGTCACATTATATCGGTGGGTTTTGTTATTTGTTTTCCCAAATCTTTTTTAGAATTTTTATAATATCATCCTTGGTTGGCACCCTTGGGTTGGTTCTTGTGCATCTGTCAAGGAGCGCCGCCTCTGCCATTGCATTTAGCCTTGACTCGTATTCAGCATAGGTTAAGCCCGGAACCGCATCACGCACGCAAATGGGCATCCCCATCTCAATTTGCATTGAGCGAATGTAGAAAGCGAGAGCCTTTACGCAAGCAATATCGTCATAGCCGATAAGACCTATACGGCGGGACATATTTGCATACTTGGATACGCAGGGTGAGGGGTTTTCAAGGGCGAAGGTGTTTTCGGCAATGCCTGAGTTAAAGCCGATTACATCGGGGAGAACAATTGCGTTTGCACGGCCGTGAGGAATATGAAACTGGGCGCCCAGCTGGTGAGCGATACTGTGGCAAATGCCTAAGGACACCGCATTAAACGCAATACCTGCAAGGCAGGACGCAACATGCATTTTGTCCCTTGCCTTGTTTTCGTGAGTTTTTGGATAATTGTATGAGCGCACAAGATAGTGCTTGCAAAGGGATGTTGCCTTTTCTGCGTACATATCGGAAAAATAGTCAGCCTCGGTGCTAACATAAGCCTCTAAGGCGTGCGCCAAAACATCAAGCCCTGTGTCCGCAGTGACTGTTGCAGGAACGCTTTTTACCATTTCCACATCCAAGATTGCCTCGTTAGGAAGAAGGAAATCATCAATAAGCGCGTGCTTTATGTTTTTATCTGTGTCGGTTATAACGGCAAATGAGGTAACCTCACTGCCTGTGCCGCTTGTTGTGGGAATTGCGATAAAGTGAGGCGCATAATCCGGGTGATGGTTGCGGGCGAACAAGCGCACGCATTTAGCAAGGTCAATGGCCGAGCCGCCGCCAACAGCGATTAGGCAGGGGGACATATCACGCACAAGGGCGGTAACACCCAAAACAACCTTGTCAACAGTTGGGTCGGGAACAACATCCGAATAAATCTTATATTCAATGCCTGCTGAGTCCAAGTGCTTTGTAACAGTCTTGATAAGACCGCTTGAAACAATAAACGGGTCGGCAATAATAAACACCTTGTTATATTTGAGTGTGGCAAGATGCGCAAGCGCATTACCTTCAAAGTGTATTGTAGTTTTAATGCTACAGCTACGCATTTTGTACCTCCGAAAAAGCTTGTAATATGACGGTATTATACCGCAAAGGCAAACGCTATCGATGAAATTATTACAAGGATGCTTGCCTGTATTGCTTAATTATAGCACATAAATCCCGTTAAGTAAATACGTTTTTAAAAAATTGGGTCGAATTTTGCCGCTGCTTGCTCGTTTTATGCGCCAAGCTTGACATTTGAAGCGAAAAATAAAATTGCGAAAAATGCAAAATGAAAATAATTTTCATAAAATTGTGTCAAAAGTATGAACAAGCAAAAATTAAAAAATTTTCATTTTGAATTTAAAAACTCCAAAAAAGTGAAAATTATTTTCAAAAAGGCAGGGGGATGCAGTTCGTTGGGATAGGTTGCTATTATAATATATATTATATAATATAAGATTAAATTATTTCCAAAATTTCACGGAATATATTGACAAACAGGGATTTTTGTGCTAAAATCTAAATTGTGAAAGTAATTTTCATTCTATTTGAAAATGATTTTCATAATTTTCACAAAAATGGTTGAAAATGCTTGAAAAAGTGAAAATAATTTTCAAAAGCACAAAAAACAGCAGAAATCACAGAAAGGAGGCAAGTGTTTGAACAGGACTTTACTACAGGCGCAGCTCATGTACAATAACATGGGTCGTTCTGAGAAGAAAGTCGCTGACTGGTTGTTTTCTCACTCCGGTGAGGTGCTTCCTTATTCCATAACCGATTTTGCCTCTAAGTGTGATAGCAGCGAGGCAACAATAGTCCGTTTCTCCAAGCGTCTTGGCTGCACGGGATATCAAGACTTAAAGCTCACCCTTGCCAAGGAGCACGAAAAGAAGGTTATCGTCCCTATGATAACAAGCGAGGATGACTGCTTTTCTATCTTTGAAAAGGTGTGCAATGATGCTTATATGTCCTTGGAGAGAACGAAAAAGACCCTCTCGGCAGAGAGTATGACAGGCGCTGTCAAGGCAATCTCGGAGGCGAGGAGGGTTGTGCTTATCGGACTTGGTACCTCAGCCCAGGTGGCGGAGGACGCAAGCAATAAGCTCCTGCGCGCAGGCTGCAACTCAAGCGCATATGCGGATACTCATATGCAGGCTATTGCGGTTTCCCAGCTGAAGGCGGGGGATGTGGTTATCGGAATTTCCCAATCGGGCTCATCCAAGGATATTGTGGAGTCGATGAAGATGGCAAGGTCCCACGGGGCAACCACCATCTCAATCACCTCGAAGGAGCGCTCTCCTATTGCGAGGCAAAGCGACATTCTGCTCCTGACCGATACGGAGGAAACAAGGCACAGCACCTTAGGACTTAATTCTCACATTTCAAGGCTTGTCGTTATCGACGCCTTGTGCTACAAAATCGTTTACCAAAACTCTGCAAGGGCTCACAGCGTGGGTGAGAGCGAGGCAGAGCTTCAATCCAAGCGTATCATTGAATAACTTACATTATTAATAAAGGAGAGAAAAATGAAAATTCTTGTCGTAAATGCCGGCAGCTCGTCACTTAAATATCAGCTTTTCGATATGGATTCGGGCGCGGCAATTGCCAAGGGCTTATGCGAAAGGATAGGCATTGACGGTGCCGTTACCCACAAGCGCCTGGGCAAGGAGGACTATAAGGCCAAGGCAGACCTTAAGGACCACAAGGCGGCAATTGAGCTTGTTCTTCATCTTTTATGCGACCCGCAGCTCGGCGTTATTTCCGATGCCCACGAAATCGGTGCTGTCGGACACAGGGTTGCCCATGGCGGAGAAAGGCTCCGCACATCGAGCGTTATCGGTGAAGAAGAGCTTAGGTACCTTGAAAGCATAGTGGAAATAAATCCGCTGCACGGTCCCCCTGCAATAAGCGGCATCAAGGCTTGCCAAAGCGTTATGCCAAATGTTAAGCACGTTGGCGTGTTTGACACCTCGTACTATTCGACCGTGGAGGAAAGGGCGTATATCTATCCAATCCCCTACGAGCTTTATGAAAGGTACAAAATTCGCCGCTACGGCTTCCACGGCACATCACACAGGTTCGTGTGCGCCAAGGCAATGGAGGCGCTGGGTAAGAAGGATGCCAAGGTTATTACCTGCCATTTGGGCAACGGCTCATCCATTACCGCAAGCATAGGCGGCAAGGCGGTTGACACCTCAATGGGCTTCACCCCGCAGGAGGGAGTTCCAATGGGAACAAGAAGCGGCTCCATTGACCCAACCGTTGTTACATATATAATGAAAAAGGAAGGACTTTCTCCCGACGAGATGGAAAAGCTCCTAAACTCAAGCTCGGGCTTGCTTGGCGTTTCCGGCGTTTCAAGTGACTGCCGTGATGTGCTTGAGGCACAGGATAAGGGGGACAAGCGGTCTAAGCTTGCTATGGACATTCTTGTTCATTATATCAAAAAGATCATAGGCTCTTATGTGGCGGAAATGAACGGACTTGATGCATTGGTGTTTACCGCAGGCATCGGCGAAAATGACGGCATTGTAAGAGATTTGATATGTAGCGACCTTTCCTACTTGGGAATTGAAATCGACAATGAAATCAATCTCACCTGCAAAAGAGGCACCTTTACGGAAATTACCAAAAAGGGCAGCAGGGTAAGGACCTTTGCAATCCCAACAAACGAGGAGTATATGATTGCCCTCGACACATACAGCTTAATTAAGTAATAAAAAAATTTATATAAACCGAAAGGAAGAAAGAAAATGAAATCAGCTTACGAAATTAAAAAGGAAATCTGTGAGGTTGGCCACGCGCTTTACCACTTGGGCTTTGTTGCCGCAAATGACGGAAACATCTCCGTTAAGGTTAGCGAGAACGAGTACTACTGCACTCCAACAGGCGTATCAAAGGGCGCACTTACCCCTGATATGATTATCAAGGTTGACAGAAACGGCAACAAGATTGAGGGCAAGCTCAACCCATCCTCCGAAATCAAGATGCACATGCGTGTTTACCAGAAGCGTCCCGATGTTGGCGCAGTAGTTCACGCACATCCACCGATTGCTACCGCATTTACAATTGCAGGCATCGACCTTGACCAGTACATCCTGCCCGAGGCAGTTCTTACAATCGGTGAGGTTCCAACCTGTGCATACGGTACACCATCCACAATGGAAATTCCCGACTCACTTGAGCCATACATCGAAAACCACGATGCATTCCTTCTCCAGAACCACGGCGCATTGACAGTAGGCTTCAACCTCCAAAAGGCTATGTTCGTTATGGAAGAGGTTGAGTTCAACGCAAAGATTTGTAAGTACGCAATGGAGCTTGGCGCAGTTCACGAAATTCCTAACGACCAGCTCAAGAAGCTTATGGACCTCCGTAAGAAGATGAACCTTCCCGGCCGTCACCCCGGCATTGACTACGGTGAAGAGGAGTGCAAGTGCGGCGCAAACGAGGAGCTTGTTGCTGAAATCACACGCAGAGTAATTGCGGCACTTGGAAAGTAATTTTCTCCCAAAATCATATAAAGGAGATTAATTATGGCTATAAATTGGACTGATGCGCAAATTGAGCAAATCGTCAACTCGGTTATGAGGGGGCTCAAGGGCGAATCTCCTGCTGCAAAAAAAGAGTACAGCGGCGCAGGCTACAATGGCAAAAAATATATCGGCGTTTACGAGGATATGAATGATGCCATAGATGCCGCAGAGCGAGGCTACCGTGCCATACGCGCCATGTCCCTTGAGGAAAGGGAAAGGGTTATAGGAGTTATCCGTGACCTTTGCCGTAAGGAGGCGCCAACAATGGCTTCCTTGGGCGTTAGCGAAACGAAAATGGGTAGGGTTGACCACAAAACCGCAAAGCATATGTTGGTTGCGGACAAAACCCCCGGCACCTCTGACATTACCCCACAGGTAAAGACAGGTGACTACGGATTGACCCTTACGGAAATGGCTCCCTTTGGAGTAGTAGGAAGCATAACCCCAAGCACAAACCCATCCGAAACCGTTATTTGCAACAGTATCGGTATGATAGCGGCAGGCAACGGCGTTGTTTTCAACCCTCACCCAAATGCTATTGCAACCTCAAACTATGCGGTTGACCTGATAAACCGCGCAAGCGCTATGGCAGGCGGACCCGAGGTGCTTGTTTCCTCGGTTGTTAAGCCTACCCTTGAAACCGCAGGAATTATGTATAAGGACCCAAGGATAAAGCTTCTTGTTTGCACAGGAGGCCCCGGTGTTGTAAGAAGCGTTCTTTCCAGCGGAAAGAAGGCAATTGGAGCAGGAGCAGGCAACCCACCTGTTATCGTTGATGACACTGCCGATATTAAGAAGGCAGGCAAGGATATTATTGACGGCTGCACCTTTGACAACAACCTGCCTTGCATAGCAGAGAAGGAGGTATTTGCATTTGCCAACATAGCAGATGAGCTTATCGAGGCTATGAGAGCAAACGGCGCATACCTTATAACAAGGGAGCAGGCTGACAGGCTTGCACGGGTTGTCCTTGTTGAAAAAACCAACCCGAAAACAGGCATTACAAGTAAGATTGTTAACCGTGACTGCGTTGGCAGAGATGCCAAGGTTTTGCTTGAAAAGATTGATATTTATGTTGGCGACGATGTTCGCTGCGTAATTTGCGAGGCCCCCTTCGAGCATGACTTTGTTCAGCACGAGCTTATGATGCCTATCCTTCCCATAGTAAGGGTTAAGGATATTGATGAGGCGATTGACTTAGCCGTAAAGGCAGAGCACGGCAACCGCCACACAGCACATATGCACTCCAAGAACATAGACAACCTAACAAGGTTTGCCCGTGCGGTTGAAACAACAATTTTTGTAAAGAATGCCCCATCATACGCAGGCATCGGCTTTGGCGGAGAGGGACACACCACCTTTACAATTGCGGGTCCAACAGGTGAGGGCATTACAAGTGCAAAAAGCTTTACAAGACTTCGCCGTTGCGTTCTTTCGGAAAGCTTTAGAATTATCTAAGATTTAAAAAAATAAAAGATAAAAATCTATGAAGGGAAAAGAGAAATGAACATTTCATCATCACAGGTAGAGAGCATAGTTCGTAAAATTCTTGGCGAAATGTCCCCTGCAAAGGGCGCGTCAGACGCTAAGGTTCCAAAGACCGCAAAGGTTGCAATGCTCACTGCTCCCAAGAAAATCGAGGTTAAGGAATTTGCAATTCCCGAGGTTGGCGACAACGACATTCTCGTTAAGGTTGAGGGCTGTGGAGTTTGCGGAACAGACGTTCACGAGTGGAAGGGTGACCCCTTCGGCATCATCCCTGTAACCCTCGGTCACGAGGGAACAGGCGAAATCGTTGCTCTCGGTAAAAACATAAAGGCTGACACAGCGGGCAACCCAATTAAGGTTGGGGACAAAATTGTTACCTCTGTTATCAGCTGCGGCGAATGCTTTGTTTGCCGTAACAAGCCTGCAAATACCAACCTTTGCGACAAGCAGGGCGTATTTGGACTTATTCCACACAGTGATGCAAACCCACTTACAGGCTGGTTTGCAACCCACCTCCTTATCAGCGGCAAGGGCTCTACATATTTCGTAGTTAACGACCTTGACCTGAAGGAAAGAATGCTCCTTGAGCTTGCTTGCGTTTGTGTGCATGCGTTAAAGAGAGCAAACACCACAGGACTTATCAACTTCAACTCCAAGGTTTTGGTTCAGGGTCTTGGCCCTGTTGGACTTGTTATGATAAGCGTATTAAGAGCCGCAGGCGTTAACCACATCATAGCTATTGACGGAACTCCGAAAAGACTTGAAATGGCTAAGAAGCTGGGAACTAAAACAGTTATCAGCTTTAAGGAAATTACCTCCCTTGAGGAAAGAGTTAACCTTGTTAAGAGCGTTGCAAACGGCGTAGGCGTTGACTTTGCGTTCCAATGCACAGGCGCGCCAATGGCAGCTAAGGATATTTACGAGTATATCCGTCGCGGCGGCGGTATGTGCGAAATGGGCTTCTTCGTTAACAACGGAGAATACACCGTTAACCCACACTTTGCAATGTGCAATAAGGAAATTAACATCGTAGGCTCTTGGGATTACAGCGCTGACGATTATCCTACAACTATGGCATTCTTGCGTCAGGCAAGGGAAATGAATATTCCTATCAAGGAGCTTATTACCCATACATTCCCACTTGACAAGCTCAATGAGGCTATGGAGGTTAACGTATCACAGCAGGGCATTAAGATTTGCTATGTTGCTGAGTAAATAAAGGAGTTATAATATGGCTCTTGGTATGATTGAGGTCTATGGCTTTGCCACCGCAATAGTAGTTGCCGATGCCATGGCAAAGGCGGCTGAGGTAAAGGTGGTTGCCATTGACAAAAATAAGCCCGCAGGCGGTGACTCTGCAAGAGTTCCACTTGTTATGGCTATAAAGATTGAGGGCTCTGCGGCTGCGGTTGATGCTGCAATTTTGGCAGGCAAGGCAGAGGCTGAAAAAAGAGAATTGTACATCACCCATAAGGTGATTGCAAGGCAAAGCGAGGATATTGAGTGGTTCGCCCATCTTTCCGCGCTTGGCAAGGATAAGCTAAGATAAAAATTTTAATTAATAAGGAGAAAAAACAATGTTAGAAGCATTAGGAATGGTAGAAACAAGAGGCTTGGTAGCTGCAATTGAGGCGGCTGACGCAATGGTAAAGGCTGCAAACGTAATTCTTATCGGCAGTGAGAAGATCGGTAGCGGACTTGTAAGCGTTATGGTACGCGGTGATGTAGGAGCTGTTAAGGCGGCTGTTGAGGCAGGAAGCGCTGCTGCAACATCCCTTGGCGAGGTTATTGCAACACACGTAATCCCAAGACCACACGCAGACGTTGAGAAGCTTCTTCCCATCATTAAATAATTTAAGGGTAAGAATATGAAGGCAATAGCGTTACTTGAAGTGCAGGCTATGGTAGCCGCAATCGCAGGACTTGACGCTATGGTAAAGGCGGCAGACGTAAAGCTCATCCACGTGGAAAAGCGCCTTGGCGGACGGCTGGTGACAGTTGTGGTTGAGGGCGAGGTTTCCGCAGTGAGGGCTGCCCTTGAGGCAGGAGCTTGCGAGGCGGCAAAGGTAGGAAATGTCAAGGGAACAGAGGTTATAGCACGCCCGCACCCCGATGTTATGAGGTTCTTAACAACGGGCTAATCAAAGTTTTTAAAGCGTATGCTTTAAAATAAAGCAAATAAACGAAAAATTTTTACACAGGAGGATATTCAAATGGAAGCACTCGGAATGGTAGAGACAAGAGGTCTCGTAGCTGCAATCGAGGCGGCTGATGCTATGGTAAAGGCTGCAAACGTAGTTCTTATCGGTAGCGAGAAGATCGGTAGCGGACTTGTAAGCGTTATGGTTCGCGGCGATGTAGGCGCAGTTAAGGCAGCAGTTGAGGCAGGAAGTGCAGCAGCAACATCACTTGGTGAGGTTATTGCAACACACGTAATTCCAAGACCACACGCAGACGTTGAGAAGCTTCTTCCATCTATTAAATAATAGATGGGGAAAAATCTCAGTACCAAAGGGCATTTTGCCCTTTGGTACTGCAAAGGGGCTGAGCATTGGCTGAACCCTTTTGCAGTACTAAAGGACAAGGAAAGGATATAAATATGGATATTTCAACAGAAAAAATCGCCGAATTGGTAAAGCGCACTTTGCTTGAAATGAATAGCGCCCAAAAGGCGGAAAATAAAACATCGGGCGGCATCCCAATCGGTATTTCAAACAGACATATACACCTGTCACAGGCAGACCTTGAAACCCTTTTCGGTGCGGGCTATGAGCTGACCCCGATGAAGGATTTGTCCCAACCCGGGCAGTATGCCTGCAAAGAGCTTTTAACAATTATAGGCCCGTCAATGCGACCCATTGAAAATGTAAGAGTTTTGGGCCCTGTAAGAAAAGCATCACAGGTTGAGATATCAGCAACCGACTCCTATGTTCTTAAGGTTAAGCCCCCTGTGCGTGAGTCGGGCAGCATCCAAGGCTCCGCCCCCATAAGAATTGTGGGGCCTAAGGGTGTGGTTGAGCTTGATGAGGGCTGTATAATCGCAAACAGGCATATCCATATGTCCCCGTCTGAGGCTCAGGCATTTGGCTTGAAGGATGGCGACTATGTGGATATAGATGTAAACGGAAAGCGCCGCACGAGATGGTTTGATGTGCAGGTAAGGGTACACAAGGACTTTCGCTTGGAGATGCACGTGGACACAGACGATGCAAATGCGGCAGGCATTGGAAATGGCTTTATTGTAACAATTGTAAAGTGAGGATAAAGAGATGTTAAAGGGAATTATCAGAGGAAACATTGTTTCCACAAGAAAGCAGGAATCCTTGGTAGGCAGTAAGTTTATGGAGGTTCAGCTTATCAAAAACGGCGAATTTACAGATGAATACATAATAGCAATCGACTCCGTTGGCGCAGGCATTGGTGAAACCGTGCTTATCACAACGGGAAGCTCTGCAAGGCTTGCCCTCCACAACACAAGCAGCCCTGCGGATGCGGTTATTGTAGGTATAGTAGACTGAAAAAGGGTGAAAAAATGCAGGAACTTAAAAAAATAATGCAGACATACGGCATTGTCGGTGCCGGCGGAGCAGGATTTCCCTCTTATGCTAAGCTTGCAGAGGGGGCAGACCTCCTTCTAATCAACGGCTCTGAATGTGAGCCCTTGTTGTACACTGACTATGTACTTATGAAAAACGAAATGACAATGGTATTGTCGGGAATTGACGCTGTGCTCTCCCACACGGGAATGAAGAAGGCGCTTTTGGCAATAAAGGCGCACACGGCAAAAAGCCTTGGGCTTGAGGACGGTGAAAGGCTTGGGGACAAGATTTTTGTCCGTGTCCTGCCCGATGTTTACCCCATAGGCGACGAGGTTGGGCTCACATACGAGGCAACGGGCAGGCTTATAAAGCCGGGCTGCTTGCCAATTACCCAAGGGGTTATAGTTTACAATGTGGAAACTATGTATAACCTTGGCAGAGCCATTAGATTTTCCGAGCCTGTTATCGAGAAGTGGTTAACCGTTGGCGGAGCTGTAAAGCACCCAACAGTAATCAAGGTGCCTGTTGGCACAATGGTTGCGGATATTTTTAAGGCTTTGGGAATTGAAATTGAGGATGGCTACACCGTTCTTGACGGCGGACCGTCAATGGGTAAGGTTATTAACCCAAGGACATACGCCATTACCAAAACCACAAAGAGCTTGCTTATTCTGCCAAACGATACACAATCGGTTCTTTCCAGAAAAATGAATGTGAAAATGGCGGTGGCAAGGGCGGAAACAGCCTGCTGTCAATGCACAAGATGCACTGATATGTGCCCAAGAAATATGCTTGGCTATCCCTTGGAGCCACACAAGATGGTAAGGACGGCAATGGGAGTTGCGGAGGCTATGCCTGAAATGGTATTAAGCGCAACGCTTTGCTGCGGCTGCGGTATTTGCGAAAGCCTTGCCTGCAACCAGGGCATTTCCCCAAGGGCAGTTATTGAAAACTACAAGCAGCTCCTTGCAAAAAACAAGCTCCGCTTTAATTTGGACGGGGATTATAATATAAAAGCCGAAAGGGAATACAGAATGGTTCCTTACGAAAAATGGATGAGTATGTTAGGCGTTTCCAAATTTGATAAAAAAGCGGATTATTATGGCGAAATGAAGGACTTTATGCGTGTGGAAATTCCGCTTGCGGGACATATAGGCGCACCAAGCGTGCCCACTGTTAAGGACGGCGACTTTGTAAACAAGGGCGACTTGATTGCAAGCCCGGGTAACGGCTTGTCCCTGCCGCAGCACGCCTCAGTAAGCGGCACGGTTACACTTGGAGGCAACAAAATTATAATTGATAGGGTAAGATAAGATGTTTAAGGCTATAGGTGTTATTGAATTAAAAAGCATACCTAAGGGTATTGAGGCGGCGGATGCGGCGCTAAAGAGCGCAGGCATTGAAATGGTGTCTGCCCACCCCTCTTGTCCTGGTAAGTACGAAATTGTGCTTGCAGGCTCCATATCCAATGTTACCGTGGCGGTTGACCATGTGGTGCATAGGTTTGACGGATATGTTATCGACTCCTCCGTTATAGGAAGGATAGATGAGCAGGTAATTAAGGCGCTGTTCGGCACACAGGTAGGCAACCGCAACGGCTCCTTGGGAATTTTGGAAACCTTCTCTGCATCAAGCGCCATAAGGGCGGCAGATATTGCGGTAAAGACCGCAAGGGTAGAAATATACGATTTAAGAGTTTCAAGAGGTATGGGCGGCAAGGGCGTTGTAATGATTACAGGTGATGTGGGCGATGTTACTGCCGCTGTTGAGGCGGGGGCAAACTACGCAAAGGGCATTTCCACCCTTTCCTCATACACAGTAATTGCGGCTCCCCACGAGGAGCTTTGGAAGCAAATGTAAGGAGAAGCGATTATGGAAAATATAAAATTCATAATTGAAAAAAGCTCAAGAATACAAAGGCTTATAGATAATCTTTACGAGAAAATGCCCGAAATTGAGTCAGCAAGGGGTAAGCTTGTAACAGAAAGCTATAAGATGACAGAGGGCTTGCCAATAATCAAGCGCAGAAGCGCATCATTTGCCCACATCCTTGAGAATATTCCCATTGTTATAAGGGATGGCGAGCTTATTGTGGGCAGCGCAACTGTTTCTCCCCGCGGCTGCCAGGTTTTCCCCGAATATTCCTATGAGTGGCTTCTTGACGAGCTTGACACGGTTTCAACAAGGGCGGCTGACCCATTTTACATAAGTGAAAAGACAAAGGCGGAGCTTCGTGAAATTTACCCCTGGTGGCACGGCAAAACAACAAGTGACCTTGCCAAAGCCAATATGGCACCCGAGGCGTATGAGGCATTTACAGAGCATGCCGTGTTTACCCCTGGCAACTATTTCTATAACGGCATAGGTCACGTTTGCGTTGACTACGGCAAGGTTATGAAAATAGGCTATAGAGGCATTATTGCGGAGGCTGAGGCGGCGCTTAACAGGCTTGATGTTTCAGACAGCGACTATGTTTCAAGGAGCAATTTCTTAAATGCGGTAATTGAAAGCTGCGAGGCGGTTATCGGCTATGCCCGCAGGTATAGCGCTCTTGCCCGTGATATGGCATCTAAGGAGTCCTGCCCGCAAAGGAGAAGGGAGCTTGAAATAATCTCCCGCAACTGCGCAAGGGTGCCCGAGTTCGGCGCAACAAGCTTCTATGAGGCGTGCCAGACCTTCTGGTTTATTCAGCTCCTTTTGCAGGTTGAGTCAAGCGGACACTCCATCTCCCCCGGCAGATTTGACCAATATATGTATCCTTACTTTAAAAAGGACATTGACAGCGGTAAGATTACCTACGAGCAGGCACAGGAGCTTCTTGACTGCATTTGGGTAAAGCTTAACGATATAAACAAGGTAAGGGACGCAGCCTCAGCTGACGGCTTTGCAGGCTACGGTATGTTCCAAAACCTTATAGTAGGCGGACAGAATATTCACGGTATGGACGCCACCAATGACCTTTCATATATGTGCATTGAGGCAGCTATGCACGTGCCCCTTCCACAGCCATCCATCTCCATAAGAGTATGGAACGGCTCACCCGAGCCACTGCTTATTAAGGCGGCGGCACTTACAAGACTTGGCACAGGCTTGCCCGCATACTATAACGATGAAATTATTATCCCGTCCATTATGGCAAGGGGGCTTACCCTTGAGGATGCAAGGGACTACTGCATTATCGGATGCGTTGAGCCTCAAAAGGCAGGAAAGACAGACGGCTGGCACGATGCGGCATTCTTTAATATGTGTCGCCCAATGGAGCTTGCCTTCTCAAACGGCTACGATAAGGGCAAGAGAATAGGTCCCGACACGGGAGATGTGGCAAATATGAAAACCTTTGAGGAGTTTTACGAGGCTTATAAGACACAGCAAAGCTATATGATAAAGCTCCTTGTTAATGCAAACAACGCAATTGATATGGCGCACGCGGTAAGGTGTCCGTTGCCCTTCCAATCCTGTATGGTTGAGGATTGCATAGGCAGAGGAAAGTCCTTGCAGGAGGGTGGCGCTGTATATAACTTCACAGGACCCCAGGGCTTCGGTATTGCCAATAATACAGACGGTCTTGTGGCAATCAAAAAGCTTGTTTTTGAGGAAAAGAGATTTACCTTAAGCGAGCTTCGTGATGCTCTAAAGGCAAACTTTGGCTACGGCGTGCGGGGTAAGGCGGCAGAAAGGCTGACAACCGAGATTGCCACCGAGCTTGTAAAGCAGGGCATTGATGTAAACGAAACAGCCATTCGCGTAATTTACGATGAGGTAACAAACCAAACCTCGCTAAGCGACGGCAAAAGAGCAAGATATAAGGAAATTAAGCGCTTAATCGAAGAGGAAGCGCCAAAGTACGGCAACGATATTTACGATGTTGATATGTTCGCCCGCGATGTGGCAAACAGCTACACCAAGGAGGTTGAAAAATACAAAAACCCCCGTGGCGGTATTTTCCAAGCGGGACTTTACCCTGTTTCCGCCAATGTTCCGTTGGGCGCAAGCACAGGCGCTACCCCTGACGGCAGGCTTGCATATACACCCCTTGCAGACGGCATCGGTCCTGCGTCGGGCAGAGATGTAAAGGGTCCAACCGCAACGGCAAACTCCGTTGCTAAGCTTGAGCAGGGTGTTGCCTCAAACGGCACACTGCTTAACCAAAAGTTCCACCCCTCAGCTTTAGCGGGAATGAGTGGACTATCCAAGTTTGTAGCACTTATCCGTTCCTATTTTGACCAAAAGGGTATGCACGTACAGTTTAATGTTGTAACCAAGGAAACATTGCTTGATGCCCAAAGGAACCCCGAAAAATATAAGACCTTAGTGGTAAGGGTTGCGGGCTACAGCGCGCTGTTTACAACGCTTTCCCGTTCATTGCAGGACGATATTATTAACAGAACCGAGCAGGGCTGGTAAAATTTAAAGAGAGGAGGGAAAACAGTATGTCAGAGAGCATAAAGGGCAGAATATTTAATATTCAGCGCTTTTCAATTCACGACGGACCGGGAATTAGAACAATAGTTTTTTTCAAGGGCTGCTTTATGAGATGCGCCTGGTGCTGTAACCCCGAATCTCAAAGGAAAGAAATAGAAACCCTTATCGAAAAGGACAAGGAAAAGACAGTAGGCTACGATGTGACCGTTTCGGACATTATGCCTGAGATTTTATCCGATATGACATACTACCGCAGAAGCGGCGGGGGCGTTACCCTGTCGGGCGGAGAGGTGCTATGCCAGGCGGACTTTGCAAGGGAGCTTTTAAAAGCCTGTCGGGAAGAGGGGTTGCACACCGCGGTTGAGTCAGCATCAAGCGCACCCTTTTCAGAGATTGAAAAAATCCTGCCTTACCTTGATTTGTACCTTATGGATATAAAGCATATGGATAGCCAAAAGCATAAGGAATACACAGCTGTCGGCAATGAAAGAATACTTGAAAACGCAAGGAAAATAGCAGAAAGCGGCGTGGAGCTTATCATAAGAACCCCCGTTGTCCCCGGCTTTAACGACACGGCTGAGGATATTAAGGCAATTTCAAAATTTGCCGCTACCTTGCCCGGTGTTAAGGAGCATCACCTTTTGCCGTATCACAGGCTTGGCACGGATAAATATAAGGGGCTTGGCAGAAACTATGCTTTAAAGGAAATAGAGCCGCCCTCAAAGGAAAAAATGGAATATCTTTTGTCCGTGGCTGAAGCATCGGGACTTAAATGTAAAATTGGAGGCTAACAATGGAGCTTAAAGAAAATATGAGAATAGTGCAGGAGCTTGTCCCCGGTAAGCAGATAACTCTTTGCCACATAATTGCAAACCCCGACGATGTGCTGTACACAAAGTTAGGACTTGACCCAAAGACAGACTATACAAGAAGTGCAATCGGCGTGCTTACAGTTTCCCCTGCGGAGAGCGCGGTAATTACTGCCGATATTGCAATAAAGGCATCGGGGGCTGACATTGGCTTTGTGGACAGGTTTACAGGAACTCTTATTATCACAGGCAGCGTTTCAAGCGTGGAGTCAGCCTTTGGCGCAATAAGGGACTACTTCACAACAAAGCTTTCCTATGTTTGCTGTGATATAACAAGAACATAATGAAAAAAATGATTTTGATAGGCAGGGTTGCGGCAGGCAAAACCACCCTAACCCAAGCCTTAAACGGTGAGGATATTCACTATTACAAAACCCAATATATTAATTACCTTGATACCATAATTGACACTCCCGGCGAGTACACGGAGCTAAGGCAGACAAGCGGAGCCTTGGCGCTATACGCATATGAGGCGGATGTGGTTGGCTTGGTGCTTTCCGCAAACGAGCCGTACTCAATCTTTTCCCCTTGTATTACGAGCCTTGTAAACAGGGAGGTTGTGGGTATTATCACAGGTATTGACAAGCCTGATGCCAACCCCGAAAGGGTTGCAAGATGGTTAAGGCTTGCGGGGTGCAAGAAAATATTTCCTGTCAGCGCGTATACAGGAGAGGGGCTTGATGCCTTAATAGAATTTCTTGCCGAGGATGAAAAGGAATTGGAGGAGATGAGAAAATGAGCAGAACCCAGGTAATTGCCTTTGCAAACAATAAGGGCGGAAGTGGAAAAACCACCAGCTGCTCAAACATTGGCTGCGCCCTTTCTATGATGGGCAAGAAGGTGCTTTTAATAGACGGTGATATGCAGCTCAACCTAACCCTTTCCTTCTTTAACGAGGAAAAATCCCTTGAATATGCAAGCAACGGCAAGAACATATATACCGCCATAAAGGAGGAAAAGGACTTATCCGACTTTGTGGTATCAACAGACTACGAGGGGCTTGACATTATTCCTTCAACCTCTTTGATGAGCGCCATAGAATTTGACCTTTTTTCAAAGTGGCAAAGGGAATTTATATTAAAAAAGTGCTTAGAGCCAATAAGAGCCCGCGGATATTATGATTACATATTGATAGACTCCCCACCCACCTTAGGCGGCTGGGTTATGAATATTATGTGCGCCTCCGACTATGTGGTTATCCCTGTGGAGGCAAGCCCCTGGGGACTTTTCGGACTTGCAAATATGTTTGACTTCATTGGCAAGGTTGGTGAAATTTCTCCAAGGCTTAAGGTTATGGGAATTATGGTAACCAAGGCAGACGAAAGAAAGAACTACTTTAAGGAAACCTTAAAAAGCCTAAAGGAGTCAGAGGATGTTAGGGTTTTTGATGGCTATGTAAGGGTGGACAGCACCATTGAATGGTCACAGGACAACAGCCAGCCTGTTGTGGCTTACAAAAAATACTCAAGAAGCGCACTTGAATATAAGAAGCTTGCAAAGGAGATTATTGAATATGCCAATAGGTAAGAATGCTATAAAAAGAGTTGCCAACAACGGCTACTCAAATGTTAAATCATCCGCACCCGATATGGAAAACAGTGTGGTAAACGCTGAAAAAAGCCTGGAAGCCAAGAGGGTAACAGCCTCAAAAAAGGCTTCCGCCACAAGCGGGATAGCAAAGGCAGCGCCAAAGAAAGAGGCAGAGGCGGCAAAAAAGTCCCCTGCAAAGAAAAAAGCTGCTCCAAAAAAGAGCATGGAAAGCGAGCCTATGCTATCCCCTGTTAAAACCGCAGAGAGGGTAACAAAAAAGAAGGCGCAGAATAACGCAAGGCAGGGCGAGGGATATGTGAATTTGGGCGGCGAGCTGCCTATCCACCTGCTATAATAGAACACGGTTGACTTTAATACCAAGCAATTAAAAAGGACAGTTAAAGACTGTCCTTTTTTGGCGGGTAAATATTGAATTGAACTGTGCGTTATGATATACTTTAAAAAAGGCGGTGATTTTATGGAAAATAAATATACTAAAAGAACACATATGATATGCAATGCCCACATTGACCCGATTTGGCAGTGGGACTGGCCCGAGGGGGTCAGCGCAACCCTTTCCACCTTCTATACTGCGGTTAAGCTGGCGGATGAGTTTGACTATATTTTCTGCCACAACGAGGTAACGGTTTACAAGTATGTGGAGGAGTATGCCCCCGAGCTTTTCGAGAAAATAAAGGCGCTTGTTAAGGCGGGCAAGTGGCACATTATGGGCGGCTGGTATTTACAGCCCGACTGTAATATGCCCTCAGGCGAGAGCTTTGTTCGCCAAATTCGAGAGGGAGAAAGATATTTTAAGGAAAGGTTTGGGGTAAAGCCCACAACAGCTATAAATTTAGACCCATTCGGTCACACTGTCGGTCTTGTGCAGATAGTGAAGAAGTGCGGGCAGGACAGCTATATGTTTATGCGCCCCTTCAGCCACGAAATGAGCCTGCCGAGCGAGCAATTTATATGGCGTGGGCTTGACGGCAGTGAAATAAAGGCGACAAGGATTTGCCACTACGGCTCGGGCTTGGGCAAAAGCGCCCAGGTTATCCGTAACAGGGCTAACTCACAGCCCACCCCTGTGTGCGTGGCACTGTGGGGTGTCGGTAACCACGGCGGCGGACCCTCACGCAAGGATTTAAGCGATATTAAGGAGCAGCTTTTACCCGATACGGAAATCGAGTTTATCCACTCCACCCCCGAGAGCTTCTTTGTGGAGATTTCACCAAAGGATGTGGTGGATAAGACCCTAAGGATTTCTATGCCCGGGTGCTACACCTCTATGTACCGTGTGAAAAAGCTCCACGCACAGCTTGAAAATGAAATTTCCTTGGCAGAAAAGCTGGCTTCTGTTGCTTATTCAACAGGCGCCCTTGATGCCTACCCCGAAAATGAAATTAAAGCCGCAGTTGAGGATTTGCTTAACGCCGAGTTTCACGATGTTTTGCCCGGCTCCTCAGTGCAGTGCGGCGAGGATGCGGGCATAAGGTATTTAAACCACGGTATGCTTGAGGCGGAAAGGGTAAAGATAAAGTCCTATTTTGCCCTTTCTAAGACACAGCCCCCTGCCAAGGAGGGTGAATATCTCATTGTTATTTTTAACCCCCATCCCTATGAGCTTACAGACAATGTGGAGTGCGAGTTCTCCTTAGCCGACCAAAACTGGAGCGAGGAAATGACCTCCTGCCTAAGGGTGGTTGACGGAAACGGAAAAAATGTGCCTTACCAGATAATCAAGGAGGAGAGCAACCTAACCCTTGACTGGAGAAAAAGGGTCATTTTTGAGGCAAGGCTAAAGCCGCTATCACTTACAAGATATAGCGTTTATGTGGACTTTGCCCCTGCCAAGGAGCTAAAGAGGAAAACCGAGTTTATGTTCCAAAACGGCAGAAAGTATGTAAAAATCGATGAAAGCACAGGACTTTTATCCTCCTATAAGATAGACGGTGTTGAGTACCTAAAAGACGGCTTTGGGCTTTGCAGCTTTGATGACAATGCGGACCCTTGGGGTATGGGCAGAGGTCAGCTCACCCGTATGGGAGAGAACGAAAAAAGGTTTGTGCTATCCAAGGAGCCAAGGGGCGTTTTTCAGGGTATGAAAAGCGTACAGGTTGTGGAAAACGGCGATATTTACTTAGGTGTTGAAGCCTTTTTCGAGTGCGATAGCTCCGTGGCAAGAATTTTCTACAAGATTTATAAGAACACCGACGATATTGACATTGATGTAAGCCTCTATATGGGGGATATAAACAAGATAATTAAGCTTTGCGTTCCTATGGCGCCAAAGGGTGAGCTTATAGGTCAAACCGCCTTCGGCACGGACACCTTGTTTACAGACGGGCGGGAAAATGTTGCCCACCGCTTTGTTGCCCTTGACACAGGCAAGGAGTGCGTTGCGCTTCTTAACACAGGGGTATACGGCAGCCATTTTGAAAACGGCAAGCTTTATATGTCACTTGTTCGCGGCGTTACATATTGCGCCCACCCAATAGGTGAAAGACCTCTTATTCCGCTTGACAGGTTTACCAAGAAAATTGACCAAGGAGAGAATAACTACTCCTTTAGGCTAACGGTTGTTAAGAGAGAAGCTCTTGAGCGCAAGACAAGCGAGTTTGTGCAAAAGCCCTATGGCTTGAACATTTTCCCTGTGCCTGCAAGCACAGCGGAGTTAAAGGACTTGGAGGTTATGTTAGGCTCCGATACCGTATCAATGCCAACCATAAAGAAGGCATATGACAGGGATGCGGTGATTTTCCGCCTGCTTAACAACACACCAAATGAGGTTAAGACCTACATTAAGGTAAACGGCAGGACAAGGGACCTGTCCTTTGGCAAATACGAGGTTAAAACCGTGGTTTATGAAAACGGCGAGCTTACCGAAGCCTACGAGATGTTAGTTTAAACGGAAAAACATATTAAAAAGCCTTCCCACCGTGGGAAGGCTTTTTATGTAAGAGATTAAAAAACAATCGTTATTTTAGTGAAAGAGATTGATCGAAAATATTCAAAATTGTCAAATTCCTTTTTTGCGCTTTTTCTACCCATTTGTAGCTGTTTGTTAGCTTGTTTGTGATGTAACAAACAACGATGTCCGCTTTTTTAATCAACCAATCGTTTCTTTTGCTAATAGCGAATTTTGGCAGAACACAGGCTAATTCCTCCGGAAAAACGGTAGCCCTTTGGTTTCCACTAATAGCCTTTTCGTCTAATCTTGAAAGTACTATTTCATACTTCAAATCACTGAATAAAACGGATGCTTCTTCTAACACTATTTGTACCAAATAATCAAATTGACCGTTGTTTCCAACGTAAAACGTATGAACCCCATTTTGGAATAGCTCGATTATTTTTGATTTCAAACTTGCTCTTATGTCATTTGAAATTATGCTATGTCCGAAAAAAACACAAGTCATTTGTAACTCCTTAGCCTTACGGGACTCGAACCCATTTGTCTCGGAACGATAAATCCGTGAGCCTTTGTCCGACCTTTGCCTTGAAAGTTTTTTAACTGTCTGCGCCAAAGCTCGAAAAAATCCTCTACGGATTTATTCGTTCGGAGATGCAAGCAGTTTTAAATGA
>JAFTMJ010000003.1 GCA_017452475.1 Clostridia bacterium
GTGGTACAATTAGATTTAAAGCAAAACGATTGAAAAGCAGACGGAAGGGTTGTAAGTATGTTATTACTCAATAATCGTGTTAACCATATTCTTGATTTTATTGTGGGTACAGTCGTGCTGGGGGTTAAGCATCTGCTGACCGTAAACAATAGTTATCTGCTTTTCCGGGTCAATAGAGCACAAAAAGCCTGCGGCGCCGTCCCAACCAAACTCACCTATTGAGGTAAGGTTGCCGCCTCTGCCCACACCAATCTTTGTCCTTACGCCGAAGCCGTAGCCGTATTCGTGGTTGGACATCCAGGAGGAAAAGTCACGGTACATTTGGCTGTCAGTTGGCAAGGTGTTTGTGCGCATTAGATTTACGCTTGCCTTTGATAAAATCCTTGCTCCGTTTTCGCCAACGCCGTAGTTTGTCATTGCGTAGGCAAACTTAGCGTAGTCATCAACAGAGGTAATAACGCCCGCACCTCCAGAGTCATACTCCTCGCCGAAGATGTAAGCATTTTTCTTTTCAACAAGCATAGCCTCATTTACAGAGTAGTCAAATTGATACTGTGTCATTACACGAGGTTCAATCTCGGGGGTCATATGGTAATATGCTTCCATTCCAAGAGGGTCGAAAATAACACGTTTAACATAGTCACTGAACCTTTCTCCTGTGGAGGCTTCAACAAGCGCCGCTACAATATCGTGGCAAAGGCTATATTGCCATCTTGTGCCCGGCTCAAAGTCAAGCCCCATTTTTGCGATGGCATTTGCAATTTCAAGGGTGGGAGCCTTAGGATTTTTTGCAACCGCTTCCCTTATTTCGGGGGATTGGCAATCATAGTTAAAGCCTGCGGTCATATTGAAAATATCGTGTATTCTTATAAAATCCTTGGCAGGCTCAAGGGTTAGCTTGCCGTTTTCATCATATCTTTTAATTTTAACATCCTTAAAGGCAGGCAAATACCACCAAAGTGGGTGGCCCATTAAAAATTTGCCCTCCTCCATAGCGCGCAAGCCTGCCGCGCAGGTAATGGGCTTGGAAGCGGAGTAGAGCATATAAAGCTCATCTCCCCTCATAGGCACCTTGTTTTCCCTGTCCTTGTAGCCGCATTGGTATCTGAAAATCTCACGACCCTTGTGTAAAACCTTTAGGTCAAGCCCCGGCACCTTTTCACGCACAGGAATAGTGTCAAGATATTTTTGCAAAGCAGAAAATGTATACATTTTAGTTCTCCTTAGAATTTACTGAATACATAATAACATAAATTCAAGGGAAAAAGCAATATTTTCAAGAAAAATACATTGATTTTAGTTAAATAAAATGATAGAATATAGATATATTATGCATAAAGTCACATTCCCGTAGCCAAAAAATCGGCAAGAGCTTTTAATGCAGTATAAGGCTAAACGGTGGGTGCGCAAAAGGAGTAATTATGTCAAACGAAGAATTGTATGAAAATGATGACTGTGTTGTTTTGAAAAACGCTGATGGCGAAGAGGTTGAATTTATAGAAATTGCGGGCATTGCGTATGAGGGCAAGTTCTATGCAATTTTGCAGCCTGTTGAGCGTTTTGATGGCATGGCTGATGATGAGGCGCTTGTTTTCGAGGTGTCAAGAATGTCAGACGGCAACGATAACTTCACAATAGTTTTGGATGATGAAATCATAGATGGGGTTTTCGGCGTATACTACAAGCTTCTTGACGAGGCAGACGAGGACAACAAATAACCGAGCAAAATGGGTATAAAAAAGAATTTTCAAAAGTACAAGGGCTTTATCCTGAATTTGTTGGTGCCTGCCCTTGTTTTTGGTTTTATAACGGGAGCGTTTACCTCCACCGTAGTAATACTGTACAAGCTGTGCGCATCGTATGTTATTGATTTTTCAGAGGTAGCATACAGCTTCCTTCGGTCACATTTGTACCTTTTACCTGCCGTGGCGGTTGCCCTGCTTGGGGTGAGTTGGCTTCTTGCTTGGATTTACAAAGGCTCGCCAAACCTAAAGGGCGGCGGCATTCCAACATCTGTCGGTGTGCTTCGCGGTCTTATAACATTTAAATGGCTAAGAAACCTAATTGGTGTTTTCTTTTTGTCCCTAAGCTCATTTTTAATAGGTGTTCCCTTGGGTAACGAGGGTCCATCTGTTCAAATGGGTACCGCAATCGGTAGGGGCAGTGTCTATATGTTTGCAAAAAAGCACAGGGCATGGGATAGGTATTCTATGACAGGCGGCGCCTGTGCAGGCTTTTCTGTTGCCACGGGCGCGCCAATTTCGGGCATACTTTTTGCTATTGAGGAGGCACACCAAAGAATTTCTCCAACAATAGTTATTGTGGCATCCTCCTCTGTTATGTTTGCAAACATAACATCTAAGCTTTTGTGTCCTCTTGTGGGCGTTAGCGAAAGGCTTTTTGAAATTCCTGCAATTCCAACCCTTGATATAACGGATTATTTTATTCCTCTAATTGTTGGGTTGGTTGTGGGTATGTTCAGTGTCTTGTTCTTGCATTATTACCGTTTTTTGGATTTTGTGCTTGACCGGGTATTTTCCAAAATCCCACACTTTGTAAAAATATTTATGGTTCTTGTGCTAACCGTTGCCTTTGGCTTGATTTCCACATCCTTTGTTTCTACAGGTCACCACCTTATTTTAGATTTGTTTGTAAATAACACATCAGTGTGGTTGCTTTTGGGCATTTTGGCAGTGCGTATGACCCTTACCCTGTCTGCCAATTCAACCGGAGTAACAGGCGGCACCTTTATTCCTATTTTGGCAATAGGCGTTCTGGTTTCATCAATTATCGCTAACTGCCTTTTGGCGCTGGGAGTTGACAGCAGCTTGTATACCGTAATTCTTGTTTTGGGAATTACCGCTTGCATTGCGGGAAGTATGAAAATGCCCTTGACGGCTATTATCTTTTCCGTGGAGGCGTTGTCCTGCTATGACAACCTTTTGCCTGTAATAATTACCGCATTTATCGCATATTTGGTTACGGAGCTGTTTGGCGCTAAATCAATTAGTGATGCAACCATTGAAATGCGTGAGGAATATGAGGAAAAGGGTAAGGCGGTAACTACTGTTGATACCTTTGTCACAGTTCAAAGGGGCGCATTTGCCATCGGTAAGCAGATAAGAGATATTTTCTGGCCAAGGAACCTTTTTGTTCTGTCCCTTCAGCATATTTCAAGCGAAACAGAGGTTGATGAGCACGGCGGCAAGGAAATCCGCGAGGGGGATATTTTGCACATAAGATATTCAACGACGGAAAATGACGTAACAAAAGGTGAGCTGTTAGCCATAGTTGGTGAGCAGGATATAAATGAGGAGTGCGAGCAATGAAGGGTGCAATTTTAGGTGACATAGTTGGCTCTTTATATGAGTTCTCGTCGGATAAAACAAAGGATTTTGTTTTTCTTACTCCAAGCTGTCATTTGACGGATGACAGTCTAATGACCATTGCCGTTGGGTGTGCCTGCGCCACCTCTGATATAACCGACAAGGATAGTTTTCAGGCTACCCTGTGTCGATTAATGCGGGAAATTGGTAATATGTATCCGTATGCAGGCTACGGCAGAGGCTTTTATGATTGGCTGACAAATGAGGATATGGGTCCCTATAATAGCTTCGGTAACGGTAGCGCAATGCGTGTATCCCCTGTGGCTTGGGCTGCCTCCACACTGCACGAAGCGGAAAGGCTGGCTAAGTGGAGCGCTGAGGTTACCCATAACCACGAGGAGGGCATTAAAGGGGCGCAAGCAATTGCCTCCTGCATTTTTCTTGCCAAAAGCGGAAAAAGCAAGGAAGATATTCGCAAATATGTGGAGAAGAATTACTATTCCTTGGATTTTACCTTAGACGAGATAAGACCGAGCTACCGCTTTGATGTTACCTGTCAAAGTAGTGTGCCCCAGGGTATAATGTGCTTTTTGGAAAGCGAGAGCTTTGAGGATGCCATAAGAAATGCTGTTTCCTTGGGTGGTGACGGTGACACAATTGCCGCAATGGCAGGCTCAATTGCCGAGGCATGCTACGGCATCCCAAGCGAGCTTGAGGACAAAATTCTTGATTATATCGATAGCGACCTTATTGATTATTATAATACCTATATTGATGAACTATATTAAAAAAGCTGTTGCAACCGCAACAGCTTTTTTAATTGGTTATTCAATTTTCTCAAAATCGGTGGCGCCGTGCTTGCAAATTGGGCAAATGAAGTCATCGGGCAGGGTGTCACTTTCGTGAACATAACCGCATATTTTACACACATACCCTTTCTTTTTCTCCTGCTTCTTAGGCTTTACATTCTGGTGGTAGTAGTCATAGGTCATGCTTGGTTCATCCCCCATATGGGTTGCCTCGGTAACCTTGCAAATGAAAAGACCGTGAGAGCCTAAATCCACATATTCTAAAACCTCAAGAGAGAAGAACGCATTTACAATCTCACCGGAAAGCACCGCCAAGCCGTTTTGGCTTTTCCAGTGGAACACATCCTTAAACTTGTCATTATCCTTGCCGCTTTGAAAGCCGAAATTTTTAAAAATGTCAAAGGGAGTGTCTGTATTTAAACAGTTTACATTCATTTTCCCCGTGCTTTTAATAACATCGTGGGAGTAGTTTTGCTTGCTGATTGATACACTTAAGGTAAGTGGAGTGCTTGATTGTTGAACAACCGTGTTTACAATTAACCCATTGTCCTTTTCTCCGTCATTACAGGTGACAACATAAAGCCCGTAGCTTATCTTAAAAAGTGAAGCATTATCAAATTTTTCCATAATATAGCTCCTTTGTAGCTTTTCTACAAATAGTATAACAAAAAAGCCTTGAATTAACAAGGCTTTTTCTGTATTTTATCTTTTCTTTGTATCGATTTCTTCCTTAAGCATAGCTACCATTTGGTCAATTGGCATAACACCGCAGTCAATACCGCCGCGTGCACGCAGGGAAACTGTGCCGTTTTCCTTTTCGTTTGCGCCAACAACTACCACATAGTTTACCTTTTGGAGCTGTGCCTCTCTTATCCTCTTACCCATTGTTTCGTTACGGCAGTCAACCTCAACCCTCATACCCTGAGCGAGCATTTTGCTCTCAATTTCCTTTGCATAGTCATCAAAGTCAGAGTTAATAGGAATAATGGTTGCCTGTGTGGGGTTAAGCCACAGCGGCAATGCGCCTGCGTACTTTTCAAGGATAAGCGCAAGAGTTCTTTCGTAGCAGCCAAGAGATGTTCTGTGAATGATGTAAGGAGTTGCAAGCTGGTTGTTGGAGTCAACATATTCCATACCGAACTTCTTAGCCAAGAGCATATCAATCTGAATTGTAACAATAGTGTCCTCTTTGCCGAATACGTTCTTGCACTGAATGTCAAGCTTAGGACCGTAGAAGGCGGCCTCGTCAATACCGATTTCGTACTTCAAGCCGATTTCGTCAAGGAGCTTGCCCATAATCTCCTGCGCCTCATTCCACTGCTCGGCTGTGCCCTCGTACTTGTCTGTGCGGTTAGGGTCCCACTGTGAGAAGCGGAAGGTGCAGTCCTCCCAAAGACCAACAGTTTCAAGACAGTATTTTGCCAAGTCAAGGCAGCCCTTGAACTCCTCAGCAAGCTGGTCGGGGCGAAGCACCAAGTGACCCTCGGAAATTGTAAACTGTCTTACACGGATAAGACCGTGCATCTCGCCGCTGTCCTCGTTTCTAAACAGAGTAGAGGTTTCGCCAAGACGCATTGGCAGGTCTCTGTATGAGCGCTTCTTATTTAAAAATACCTGATATTGGAATGGGCAGGTCATAGGACGGAGTGCAAAGCATTCCTTTGTATAGTCATCGGGGTCGCCCATAACAAACATACCGTCAAGATAGTGGTCCCAGTGGCCTGAAATCTTGTAAAGCTCACGCTTAGCCATCAAAGGTGTCTTAGTTAAAAGGTAGCCCCTCTTTTGCTCGGTGTCCTCAACCCAACGCTGCAAAAGCTGGATAACACGGGAGCCCTTAGGCAAAAGGATTGGCAAGCCCTGACCTATTGAGTCAACTGTTGTAAAAAATTCAAGCTCACGGCCTATTTTGTTGTGGTCACGCTTTCTTGCCTCCTCCATAGCGGTTAAGTGTGCATTCAACTCATCCTTAGATGGGAACGCAACGCCGTAAACTCTTTGGAGCTGCTTGTTCTTTTGGTCGCCCTTCCAGTATGCGCCTGTGCACTGTAAAAGCTTAAGAGCCTTAACTGCGCCTGTTGCAAAAAGGTGGGGTCCTGCGCAAAGGTCAACAAAATCGCCCTGCTGATAGAAGCTGATAACAGAGCCCTCGGGAAGCTCGTTAATAAGCTGAACCTTGTAAGGCTCGCCCCTTTCCTCCATAAATTTAACGGCCTCATCTCTTGGAAGCTCAAAGCGTTCAACCTTCAAGTTTTCCTTAACTATCTTCTTCATCTCATCCTCAAGCTTCTTGAGAACATCGGGAGAGAAGGCAACGTCGCTGTCAAAGTCATAGTAAAAGCCGTTTTCAATTGCAGGGCCTATTGTAAGCTTGGTTTCGGGGAACAATCTTTTTACCGCCTGCGCCAAAATGTGGGATGCAGTGTGCCAAAAAACGTGCTTGCCGTCAGCATCCGCAAAGGTTAAAAGCTCAACGCTCTGTCCGTCCTTAACAGGTGTGGTAAGACCGCATACAACACCGTCGCACTTAGCGGCAATAACGCTTCTGTCAACAAGCTCACCACGTCTTGCATGGTCAAAAACGCTTTCACCGGATACAAATTCAATTTCTTTTCCGTTAATAATAACCATTATATTTTCCTCCATTAAAAAATTCAAAAAATAAAACACCTCGACACATACCCTATAACAAAGGGCATTGTCGGGGTGCAGAAATATCCACACGGTTCCACCCGAGATTTAACTTAATTTTATAAAATTACAAAGGTGAGCGGTACCCTAAATACCAATTGCGGAGTTGCTTTCAGCCACGGCAACTCTCTCTGTACGCTTGAATTAAATAGGACATATTTCACCCGAAGCAAAACAAAATTCTTACTTGTGAACATTATATCACCATAAAATTGCTTTGTCAAGTATAAATTATTAACAGTATATATGTTGACATTAAAGTGAAAAAATGTTAAAATTCAAAAAAGAGGTGAATGGAATGAAGCTTAAATCTTATATAGCCGCCCTTGTGTCCCATTTGGTGGTTTTAATCGCCCTTGTTACCCCAATTATCCGCGCCAGCGATACAAGGACATCACTAACAGGCAACACAGAGTCAAGCAGCAGCTACTTAAATATTTTTCAATTTATCCAAACGGACCTATACAGCTTCACATCGGTTTTGATGCTGATTTTAGTGTTCATTCATTTTTTGGGCATTTCAAACGCAATTTACGGTATTGTAAAAAAGAAGTATAGCCACTGGTCAATTAACCTAACATTTTTGTTTGGCTTTGCCTCTGCCCTTATGGGAGCTTTGCACCTATATTCAGGCTCATACGCCCTTTTTTCAATTTGTGCCGCATCTTTTTTGGTTATTTCCTTCTGCTCAATAAAGCTTATTAAATCAGAAGGCTAAATTATAACAATAAATCCCCTCTCGGATTTGCCGAGAGGGGATTTTGTTCGTTTGAAAATCGGTTCGTTTAAATAGGATAGATTAAAGCTCCCAGCCGCCAAGCCAGCCTTCAAAGCCCTCGTAAACCTTGTTAAGCTCGCTCTTTAGCTCGTCGCCGCCGTTGATTGAATAAATGTTATCAAACCTGTCAAATTTTTCAACGTACTTATACTCGCTTGTGTACTCACCGTTATAAAGCTTGTTATACGCCTTCTTTGCAAGTGCCTCAGCCTGCCTTATGTTAGTAACCAAGTCCTTAAAGGCGGTCTTGTCAATCGCTTCAATCTTTTTAATTAGATTGTTAAAGTATTCAGGGTCAGTGCCGTAGCTCTTGTTTCCCTTTTCAAGGGTGTTCTTTGCATCATCTGCATAAAGATAGAAGCCGCCCTGCTTGTTTCCCTCATCGTCGGTGTAGTAATTTACAAAGTACTCGTTCCACTTGCAAACAAAATCAACATAGTCATACATTTTGTATATCTCATCAATTATACCGCTTTGGGCAAATTTTTCCCAAACCGCAAAGTTTGCGCCCATATCGGAGCTTGTTAAGGTTTCGTATTCCGCATCAACAATTTTAAAGTTGAACTTGTAGCCGTATGGGTCGGTAAAGTAGTCGTTAACACTTGGGGCAACCGCCAGGGTTCCTCTTACCCTAACCGCGGAGGCGGTGTAGTCAAACCTTTCTCCGTTCTTTGGATAAACCTCGATGGTGTTTGAAAGCTCTGTTGTATTAGGCACACAGAAGGGGCAGCTTTGGTATGGCATATTCATCAAGAAGATGAAGGAGCCGTTAACAGGGGAAGAGGTGGCGATATAGCCGTTTATCTCAACGCTTTCACCGTCGATAGACTTTAAATAATCGTAGCTAAGGGTTGATTTAAAGCTTAACTTTATAAAATCATCTTCTCCGCAGGCAACCGCCAAGGGGAGCAGAGTACAAATGCAAAGAATTATGCAAAGGAACTTTATAAAATTCTTCATTTCTTCTCCTATTCTGCCAAGCTGTCGCGCTTAGCCATAACAAATGTGCAAATAATAGTTGGAATTACGCTGATTAGGAAAATGCCCAAAAGAATAAGTATTTCAGGCAGATATACCTTGCCAATGTCAAGCACTACACCCATTGATGACACATAGTCGCTCATGAATATTAGGCATAGTCTTGAAGCGCCAAAGGCAAGCAGAGTGGATACCAAGCCGATTAAGCTGTTTTGGATAAGGTATAAAAGATTTATCTTCTTCATACTGATACCAATCAAGCGCATTAGTGAAATTTCCTTTGCGGAGTGGTACATATTTAAAAGTGTGATTATGGAAATAACGATAATATTCATAATAAGGATGATGGCACAAAGAACAAAAACGATATATTTTGTATCATCAGCCTCATCAAGCACCCCACGCACAACCTCCATTGGCTCAACCGCCTGCAAGGTAAATGCCTCCTCGTCGTGGGTGATTATTTTTCCGTCATATTCGCTTGCAAGCTGCACTGCATAGGTTGGGTTTAGGGTGTTAATCAAAATTGCGCAAACGCCGTGGCTATCGTGGTCGTGTCCGTCACCCTCGTCGCCTTCGTGCTCGTGCATTTCCCACAGGGTTTCGATTTGTGTAAATACCACACGGTCAAAGGATGTGTAGGATTCCTCAAGTATACCCACAACAACGATTCCCTTTTCGTGCTTGTCTCCCTCAATTGCGGAGTGGCTGGTGTGAATTGTGTCGCCAACCTTCAGCCCGTTTTCCTTGGCAACCCTTGCGCCAACAACTGCTTGACAGGTTTTGTTTTCAGCAAAGAGAGCGCCGTCGCTCAATTCCTTGCCTTCTAAAAACGCGGGAGTAGTGCCGACAACACTGTTACCGTTATAGTTGTCCGCCATAGCATAAGGAATGGCTTTTACAACCTTGTCATTGTTCTTAAGCTCAGTATAAACAGAGTATGGGATAGTGCCAAGAGGCTCCTCTGTAAAATACATGGTGTTCATTGCAAGCTGTGTTTTGCTTCCCGCAGGACCCACAATTAGGGAATAGTAGCCTGCGTTGTTTGTGATACCGTCACTTACCTGGCTTGAAATATTAAAGGCAAGAACGCCAACGGAGGCAGAAATGATTATGGAAACAATAATTAAGATAACCTGTACCTTTTTTATAGCCATATTCTTAAGGGCAAATTTAAGCATCGTACCGTCCTCCTGTCATCTCGTTCATATCAATTACATAGTCGAAATACTTGCAAAGGCGGTCATCATGGGTAACCGCAATCAAGGTCTTACCTTTGGAGATTTCGGTAAGCTGCTTAATAACAGCCTCGCCAATGGCAAAGTTTAGGTTTCCTGTCGGCTCATCTGCCAAAATAATATCCGGAGACTTAACAATGGCGCGGGCGATTGCAACCCTCTGCCTTTCGCCACCCGAAAGGTTTTTAACCTTCTTGTTCTTTTTGTCAAGCATATCAAGAGATTCAAGCACGCTTTCAGCCTTTGATGTGTCCACGCCCTCAAGCTTAAGAATGTTTATGTTATCCATAACCGTCATTTCAGTAATCAGCTTAAAGTCCTGGAATATGTATCCTATGTTCTTAATGCGGAACAAATCCTTTTCCTTTTGGCTTGCCGCAGCCATATCCTTGCCGTCAATTTCAATCGAGCCCTTCTCGGGGGAGAGAATACCTGCAATCATATTAAGCAGGGTAGACTTACCACAGCCCGAGGCGCCGAGCAAAATGTATGATTTTCCGCTTTCAAAGGTCATATCCTTGTAGTCAATGGCAGTCTCGTTCTTGAATTTTTTAGAAACACCGATAATTTTAATCATATTTACCTCCTTAATTTACTCCTATTAGCATTAAGAAAAAGCCAATAAGGGATGAAACTGAATACATTGTAATTATTATGCGCAAATTCTCCCGCTTTATGGGGTTTGCCTTTAGCAGCACCGCCACACCAACACCTGCGCCGGAGCAAAGCCCTGCAAGGGTTGCACCAAAGGAGAGGGAACCGTTTATATAAAGTGTGGTAATAGCTGATGAAATGGCACAGTTTGGTATCAAGCCTAAAAGCGCGGTGATAAACGGCTGCGCATAGTGGCCGCTTAGCAAAAATTTATTTAAGTTGTCTGATCCAATAAAGAAAATTGCATAGCCGATAATAACATTAACAATAAAAATAAATAAGGTAGTCTTTAGCGTGTGGATAAGAGCAGGCTTTAAAATTCCCTCCTGCTCCTCACAGCCGCAATCCTTGCACATATCGACAGAAACCTTTTTGATTTTTAAAAGCTTAAGGGCAATATCTACTCCAAAGCCCACAGTAATTCCAATTATAATTTTTGCAACTATGATTTTCCAAATAGAGCCGTAGGCGCTCGGGGCTGAAATCAAAATCGGAATAGCTTCATCGCTTGTGGCTAAGAAAACCGCAATCAAGGTGCCCTCTGTCACCACCCCTGCGGTGTACAGGTTTGAAGCAGTGGCGGAAAAGCCGCATTGAGGGACACAGCCAAGCAAGGAGCCAACGGCAGGACCGCCATATCCGATTCTTGATAAGGTCTTTTCCATTTTAGCAGATGCCTTATGCTCAATAAATTCCATTAATAGGTAGGCTAAAAACAAAAACGGTATAGCCTTCAGTGTGTCAATAACTCCGTGCAAAAGCGGTTCAAAATACTCAAGCACAGGGCTATGGGTTGCGTGTAAAAATAAATTCATTCAATCTCCTATTTTCAAATTCGTTCTCAAATTGAGAACGTTTCTCAAATTACAAGCCTATTATAATACTCAAAACAAGAAAAGTCAATACTTTTTAGCGTTAAAAACAAGCTCTTTTTACTAAAAAAAGCAAAAAATGTGGAAATTACTAATAAAAAAGTATTGAAAACGGAAAAAAGATGTGCTATTATCTATGCAGATAGATTTTACAGAGTAAATGTATGTGCGTTAAGTGTTTAGAGGACGGGGAGTTGTCTCTTTAACGAAAGCCGTTGGCTGCGGTACATACGTTGCATCCCGCTGGACTCATCTCCACAAATGGTGCAAAATCTGTATTTTCATTTGAGGAGGTGTTTTTTTATGTCAAAAAAAGAAAGTATAAGAAAATTAACAACAACAGCTATGCTAATAGCCTTAAGCGTAATTATCGGTATGTTCTGCAAAACCTTTTTGAACTTCGGGGCAGGACTGTTTAGGGTTACCTTTGAAAATATACCTATTTTAATGGCAGGCATTATAATGGGACCAATTACAGGCGGCGTGGTCGGCTTGTCCTCCGACCTTTTAAGCTACCTTTTGTCCCCGCAAACATATCCCCCGAATTTGATAGTTACCTTGGGTGCTACCATGGTGGGAGTTGTGGCAGGCTTGGTGTCAAAATTTTTGGTAAAAAGGCGGGGAAGTGTCCAAATTATCGCCTCAGGAGCCTTAGCGCACATTGTTGGTTCAATGATAATTAAGCCAATAGGCTTGTTTCAATTCTACCAATACCTTGTGTTCCTAAGGATACCGTTTTATATGGTCATTGCCCCAATTGAAATTATGCTTATTTGCGTTTTATTAAGGAGGAAAAGCTTTGCCGCCGTGGTAGGATATGTTGATAAAATGAAGAAGGAAGAGGCGCTTGAATATATTCATTCAATAAATTGGACCTTTTGCAAGCTGGGGCTTGAAAGGATAGGGGAGCTTTGCACTAAGCTCGGCAACCCACAGGATAGCTTAAGGTTTATCCATGTGGCAGGCACAAACGGCAAGGGCTCCTTTTGCTCAATGCTTTCAAGCGTATTAAAGGAGCAGGGCTACTGTGTGGGTATGTATACATCTCCATACATTAAATGCTTTAACGAGCGCATGCAAATAAACGGTGAGCCTATAAGCGACGGTGAGCTAACGCAAATTACGGAAAAAATTAAGCCCATCGCTGACCAAATGGATGACAAGCCAACGGAGTTTGAGCTTGTTACCGCCATTGCTTTTGAATATTTTAAAAATCACAAATGTGACTATGTTGTGCTTGAGTGCGGCTTGGGTGGCAGGCTTGACTCAACAAACATTATAAACACCCCCGTGTTGTCCGTAATAACAGGAATAGCTCTTGACCATACATCAATCTTGGGGGATACAATTGAAAAAATCGCAGGCGAAAAGGCTGGCATTATAAAGGAAGGAGTTGCAGTCCTTTGGTGCGGCACTGACAAAGAGGCGCAGGAGGTAATTTCAAATGCTTCAAAGGAGAAAAACGCACCGCTGTTTACCGTGAACAGAGAAGTGCTGAATGTGAAAAATGCGACACTGGATGGCACCTTTTTCGATTATGGCGAGCATAAGGATTTGAAAATCTCCTTGCTTGGCGAGTACCAAACGCAAAACGCAATGAATGTGCTGTGCGCGGTCGATTTGCTAAGGGATAATGGAGTTAAAATTGACGAAAGCAGCATAAAAGCAGGCTTGGAAAAGGCTAAGTGGCAGGCAAGGTTTGAAATTATATCCCAAAACCCGTTGGTTATCTTTGACGGCTGTCACAACCCGCAGGGTGTTGACTCCTGTGTGGAAAGCATAAAAAAGTACTTCGGCGCAGAAAAGCTCATTGTTATTACAGGAGTTATGGCGGACAAGGATTACAATTACATTTCAAACAAAATCGGTCAAATTGCAAAAGAAGTATATTGCATAGCTCCAAATAACCCTCGCGCTCTTTCCGCAGGCGAATATGCCAAGGAATTTGAGAAGCAGGGCATACCTGCTTTTGGCTGTGAAAGCGTTGGCGAGGCTGCAAAAAAAGCGATTATGCGCGCAAGGGAGCTTGGCGCAGGTGTTGTTTGCTTAGGTTCCCTTTATATGTACTCGGAGGTTGAAAGCGAAATCAAGAAAAATAGTGAATTTTAGCAACATTTTTACAAAAAGTCGTTATACTTGACAAAACCGAATATATGTGTTATAATTAATCAACTGTTGTACAGAATAAAACCAATATTCGTATTAGATTTTTGACGTGTTAAATTAATAGGATAGGAAGTATTTATGAGTAATAAGGTTGAAAATACAAATCTGACAACCGAGGAAAAGGCCGAGCTTAAGGCTGAAAATAAGGCTGAATTCCGCGAGTGGTTAGCTTTTCAAAAAAAAGAATTTGTAAAGAATGTTAACATAGTAAAGCAGCTTGTTTTAAGGAGCATTAAGGTTCAGTACCGTAACTCCGTTATCGGCGTTTTTTGGACAATTCTTAACCCTCTTTTAAATATGCTCGTTATGTATTTGGTGTTTAGCAGTATGTTCCAAAGGAGTGGCGGTGCCACCCCGACGGACGGTGAAACATATGCGCTTTATCTCCTTTGCGGTAATATCGTGTTCGGTATGATGAGGACAGCGACGTTCCAGTCACTGCCGTCAATTGTGCAAAACAGGGGCTTGCTTACAAAGAATAAAATGTCTTACAATGTTTTCCCTCTGTCATACACGCTTAGCGCCGTGGTTAACTTCGGCTTTTCATTTATAGCCCTTTTGGGTGTTATGCTGTTTGTTCGCTTCTTCAGCGGTCAAGCGGTGTTCAGCTTCAATATTTTCTTGGTGCTTGTTGCATTGCCGGCATTGTTTTTATTCAGCTATGGCTTGTCCTTGGTTCTTTCCGCAATGTACACATTCTTCAGAGATATTAAGCACTTCTACAATGTTTTCCTTACATTGTGGATGTATTTGACCCCGATTTTCTACAATATCAATATGTTTGACAACGCAGGCTTCTCTGCAAGCTTTATGAAAACGGTTATTAAGCTTAACCCAATGTACTACTTTGTTGAGTATTTTAGGGATGTTGTTTACAGATGCTCGGCTCACGAGGGCGCAATCTCGGGCTTAAAGGCAGAGGTTGCAAATGCTATAGCTACAGGCTCAAATAGCTTGGCGGAGCTTCAGGTCGATTTGGCTGCAACTATTGAAGCGGCACAGCTCCCGGGCGTTGGCGCTGTGTTCACGCTTTATGCAATTGGTGGTATAACAACGCTTATCGGTGCAATCGTGTTTATGGCAACTAAGCGTAAGTTTATTTACAACATTTAATGGTGGACGAAGATGTTTAAGAGTCATAAAAAGCATATAATGAAAAATAGCGAGAACGTTATCGAGGTAGAAAATGTTTGTATGGACTTCTACCGCCGTGACGAAAAGGTTGACAACCTTAAGGAGTTTTTTGTAAGACTCGTAAAGGGCAAGCTGGAGCGTAAAAAGGAAAGAATTCTTGAAAATATCAGCTTTGAGCTTAAAAAAGGTGAGTCAATCGGTCTTATCGGTCATAACGGCGCAGGTAAGAGCACGCTGCTTAAAATTATTTCCAATATCATTGAGCCGACCGAGGGTACGGTGCGCACGCACGGTGTAATCGCGCCGCTTCTTAACCTTGGCGCAGGCTTTGATTATGAGGCTACAGGTAAGGAAAATGTATATCTAAACGGTGCTATCTTAGGCTATTCAAAGAAGGAGCTTGAGCATAAGTACAAGGAGATAGTTGAGTTTTCCGAGCTTGAAAAGCATATGAACATACCGCTTAAAAACTATTCCTCGGGAATGGTTGCCCGTCTTGGCTTTGCAATTGCTATTGACGTTGAGCCGCAAATTCTTTTGGTTGATGAAATTTTGTCAGTTGGTGATGAAAACTTTAGGCGTAAATGTGCTGACAAGATTGATGAGCTGCGCAGAAAGGGTGTATCCTTTGTTATCGTTTCCCATAATATTGACCAGGTAAGGAAGCTTTGTCAAAAGGCATTGTGGATTGAAAATTCGCATGTAAGGGGCTACGGTGATGTTAACGAGGTTTGCGACAGATACGAGGAGTATTGTGCCGATATAAAAAAGAAGGCTGAACAGGCTAAGAGAGCGGCTGAGGTGGAAAAGTTTGCCAAGGCTGAGGCTGAGGCGGAAGCAAAGGCTGAAGAACTGTTAAGCGCAGTGCTAAACGAAAATAGCACGGCAGAGGCTGTTGCCGAAGCAGAAAACAAATAATAAAGTTAGCCCGCCGAGTGATATTAATTTCTCGTCGGGCTGATTTTACTATGGAGGGGACAATGAAGGAGACAATGAACAAGACAAGTGCGCTTTTTAACGCCTTGTTGGATCTTGTTTTAAATATAGGCGCCATTTATTTGGCTATTTTGGTGGTGGGTAGAGATGTGTATGGCTTTAGCGGTACAACAATTGCCGTGTCTACCATTTGCGCATTCGCTTCAATTATTGTATATTTTGCCAGCGATATGTACTCGCCAAAGGTGTTTGAAAAGCTGCACAGGGTGCTTATTAAGCTTTTCGGCGCGCAGATTTTTATAACAGGCGTTTTGGTTGTTTTGGTTGCAATATTTATGCCAACCGTTGCGCTATTTAAGCTCGTTCTTATAGGTGCAGGCTTTTCCTTGGCTGCGGTTTTAATCAAAACAGTGCTTTTTGTCAAGATTAGTCATAGTGCAAGAAGGGCGCAAAAGCACAAAAGAACAGTTCTTTTAGTTGGCAACGGTAAGGGTGCTTTGGAATATAAAAAGCAGCTTGACGCAAACCCACACTACGGCTATTCGGTTATTGGTTGCGTGGGAGAGCGGCAAACTGACGGGCTTAAGTGGTTCGGAAATTACAAGGATCTGCCCACCGTTTTAGAGGAGCAAAACCCCGATGAGGTGGTTATTGCGGTTTCACTAAGAGAGGAGCCGATGATACAGGAGTTTATTGATGTTTGCGACACTGCAGGTATTAGGTCATCAATCGTTCCTCCTGTATACAGATACATCAAAGCAAAATGCCAGGTTGACATGGTTGGCTCAATGCCTGTTATCAACACAAGGGACATCCCTCTTGACAACCCTGCAAACGCAGCAATGAAAAGGCTAATGGACATTGTAGTGTCCTTGGTTGCCATAATTGTAACATCTCCCATAATGCTCGTTGCTGCCATCGGCGTTAAGCTTTCGTCAAAGGGTCCTATCATTTTCAGGCAGGAGCGCGTGGGTAAAAACAACAAAAAGTTCACAATGTATAAGTTCCGTTCTATGCGTGTCAACGACCAGGAAACAACAGGCTGGACAACTGCAGAGGACAGAAGAAAAACAAGGTTTGGCACATTTATGCGTAAAACAGGCATTGATGAGCTGCCACAGTTCTTTAATGTTCTTTTCGGCAGTATGTCAATTATCGGTCCCCGTCCTGAGCTTCCGACGTTTGTGGAGCAGTATTCAAAAACCGTTCCGCTATATAAGGTTAAGCACCAGGTGAAGCCGGGCATTACAGGTCTTGCGCAGATTTACGGCTTCCGTGGAGATACATCCATTGAGGGCAGAATAGAAATGGACATCAAATACATTGAAAACTGGTCACTTTTCAACGATATAAAAATACTGTTTTTAACACCGTTTAAAATGTTTAACAGAAACGAAAAATATGTAAAATGAAAATATTAATCGCCGCATCAAATATGGTGCATATCAACAACTTTCATCGCCCGTACATTGAGGAGTTTAAGGCTCGCGGGCATTCGGTGTATATAATGGCAAACGGAGAGGGCGCTGATTTCAATATTGAATTTGAAAAAAGCACCATTTCCTTTAAAAACCTTAAGCTGTCCTACAAAATAAGGGATATTATCAAGCAGGAAAGGTTTGATATAATCTATTTGCACACCACCTTGGCTGCCTTTTGGGTTAGAATGGCTTTGCGTGGGGTGAAAAACAGGCCTTATGTTGTGAATACGGTTCACGGCTATTTGTTTGGAGAAAACTCAAGCAAGGTGCATAACACGCTTTATCTAAGCTGCGAAAAGCTCCTAAGAAATCAAACAGATGAAATCGTGGTTATGAATAAGGAGGATTACAACATAGCCAAGGATAACAAGCTTTGCCGTGGAAACATATACTTCATAAACGGTATGGGCGTTAACTTTAAGGATGTAACCGAAGAAATATCAATGGGTCAAAAGGGCAAAATTTCCCTTGCCTTCGTTGGCGAAATAAGCAAGCGCAAAAATCAAATTTTCTTAGTTAAGTCTATGAAGCAATTGACAAGCTATACCCTTACCCTTGTGGGCGACGGTGATGCAAGGGATGAAATTGAGGAATATATAGCAAAGGAAGGCTTAAGCGACAGGGTATTTATCACAGGCTTTACAAAGCAAGCATACGAATATGTTAAGGGCTGTGATATATATGTGTCTGCATCGAATATCGAGGGCTTACCGTTTAATATAATGGAGGCTATGTATCTAAAAAAGCCTATTGTTGCTTCGAATATCAAGGGTCACTGTGACCTTTTGGAGGGCGGTCAGCTATTTCCCCCCAACAATATGGAGGAATATGTTCGCCTTGTTAAGAATACAACTATAGGTGAGCGCGCGTACGATATTGAGAGATATAGGCTCCAAAGCACCTTGGAGGAAAATATGAGCATATATCTTTCTAATGAAAAACAACCGTCAGTTGCAAAATAACAACCCACTGTATGTTGACATTATTGGAAAATAGATGTATACTAAAGGTGTAAAACGAACAAAGGAGGCGTATATATGGAATGGGCTTGGCTGGCTCTTGCCATTGGCTTAATGGCTGTGGAGCTCACAACCACACAGCTTGTGTCCGTTTGGTTTGCAATCGGCGCAGGAGTGACATCAATAGTTAAGGTTATTTTTTCCTCTCTCGGATTTCCGTGGCAGCTGCTGATTTTCACCTCGGTTTCCTTGGCACTTCTTATCGCAACAAGACCTCTTGTTAAGCGGTTTTTAGTGAAAAGGGACAGGGCGCACGAAACTAATTTGCAGCTCGTTGTCGGCAAGGATGCTGTGGTAGTGGAGGAAATAAATAATATTAAGGGCGAGGGCGCAATTAGGATAAACGGTCTTGTTTGGAGCGCCCGTTCGGATGATGATTCTCAAATCCCTGTTGATGAAATCGTCATTTTTAAAGAAATAAACGGCAACAAAGCAATTGTATCAAAAAAAGGAGAGTAAATTATGTGGTGGATAATTCCATTGGTTATTGTGGTACTGC
The DNA here is from genome assembly GCA_017452475.1 of Clostridia bacterium. GTDB lineage: Bacteria > Bacillota > Clostridia > Oscillospirales > CAG-272 > RGIG2000. The sequence continues at coordinate 18,582 of JAFTMJ010000003.1, forward strand.
TTATAATAGTAGTTATCGCAAACATTAAAATTGTGCCTCAGTCAAAGGCATATGTAATTGAGCGTCTTGGTGCGTATCATTGTACCTGGGACACAGGCTTACATGTTCTCATTCCTATCATTGATAGGGTAGCAAAGCAGGTTTCCTTGAAGGAGCAGGTGGCAGACTTTCCGCCGCAGCCCGTTATTACCAAGGATAATGTAACAATGCAGATAGACACAGTTGTGTTCTTCCAAATTACAGACTCTAAGCTTTTCGCATACGGCGTTGAAAATCCGATTGCCGCTATCGAAAACTTAACCGCAACAACCCTTCGTAACATCATTGGCGATTTGGAGCTTGACCATACCCTTACATCAAGAGATACAATCAACGCGAAAATCCGTTCCATACTTGACGAGGCAACAGACCCTTGGGGTATAAAGATCAACAGGGTAGAGCTTAAGAATATTAAGCCACCGGCTGAAATTCAGGATGCAATGGAAAAGCAAATGAAGGCGGAGCGTCAAAGGCGTGAGGCTATCCTTCGCGCAGAGGGTGAAAAGTCCAGTAACATCCTTGTTGCGCAGGGTAAAAAGGAGAGCCAAATTCTTGAGGCTGAGGCGGCAAAGCAGGCGGCTATCCTCCAAGCAGAAGCGGAGAAGGAGGCAAGGATCAGAAGGGCAGAGGGTGAGGCTGAGGCTATTCTCAAAATCAACCAAGCGCAGGCTGAATCCATTAAGCTGATTAATGACGCAAATCCTGGCAATGAGTACCTAACCCTTAAGAAGCTTGAATCCTTTGAAAAGGTTTCTGACGGTAAGGCGACAAAGGTTATTATCCCAAGCGACCTTCAAGGCGTTGTGGGCTTAGTTAACACTATTGCAGAAAGCACAGCTGACAAAAAGAATAACTAAAACAAAAGCATACAGGCGCTAACCTGTATGCTTTTTTGAATATATTAGATTAATTTGCCGTAAACAAATTCGCCGTCTGTATGGGTCGGCTCTACAAAAAGGAATTCACACTTGCGTGGACGGTCGCTTTCAACCTTTACCTCAACAAAGCTTGGAGTGTGCCCTGAAATGTAGGTGCCGTCAAAGCTTTCGAATAACACTTCGATTTTAGGGTTTTGCTTGATATAATCCTCAAGTAAAGCCTTTTTTATCACTTTTTGTTGGTGGCTTAGCTTGTGCAAGCGCGCCTTCTTAATCTCTTCAGGCACCTGGTTCTTCATTTCTGCGGCAGGGGTGCCATTTCTTTTGGAGTAGGGGAAAATGTGCAGATGAAGGAATTTTTCATTTTCAAAAAACTCAAGGGTTTTTGAAAAATCCTCCTCTGTTTCATTTGGAAAGCCTGTAATAACATCGGCTGAGAGCATTATGTTGGGTATGCATTTGCGCAAATAACCAATATTTTTCTTCGCCATATCAATATTGTATTTACGCTTCATCTCGTTAAGGGTTTTGGTGCATCCGCTTTGCATTGAAATGTGGAAATGAGGCATTAGCTTGTCCGCATTTTTTATTTTATCCACAAATTCCTTGGTAATGCTTGCAGGGTCAAGGGAGCCTAAGCGAATTCTTTTTAAATCCTCAATTTCGTTAACCTCAAGTATCAAATCCCCGAGGGAGTGTCCGTTTTTGAGGTCTTTTCCGTATGCGGCGGTTTCGATTCCCGTTAGCACAATTTCACGGCAACCCTCATTAACCACTGTGTTAACATCCGTCATCACGTCCTCCTTGCTTGCGGAGCGCACGCAGCCCCTTGCGTAAGGGATGATGCAGTATGCACACTTGGAGTTGCAGCCGTCCTGTATCTTAATAAAAGCACGCACGCGGACAAGAGGTGCGCCAACACGCATAGTGTCAAACTTGCTGCTGTAAATGTCACTCATGCAAAGCGTACACTCTTCTTTTCTGTTCCTTGCCAATTCTAATGCCATTTTGGCAATTTTAGATTTGTCATTGTTACCGCAAACCAAGCTAACCCCGGGAATTTTCATGGCGTTTTGTGGGTTTATCTGTGAGTAACAGCCTGTAACCACAGTAACCGCGTGGGGATTTTTGGATATGAGCCGCCTTATAATTTGCTTTGACTTTCTGTCGCTTTCGTGGGTGACGGAGCAGGTGTTTATAATGCAAATGTCGCAGGGGTCCTCGTGCCCGACGATTTCAACGCCGCTCTTTGAAAGCTCACGCATTATAGCATCGCTTTCATATTGATTAACCCTACAGCCAAGGGTATATATGCAAGCCTTTAGCATGAAAAGCCCCTCCTTTTAAGCATTTTTACCTATTTTATCACATATGAGCCCCAAAGTAAACAAAAAATCAAAAAAATTACTTGAAATGAGGGGGAAAATACAATATAATAAAATAAAGAAAGCTATTTTAGAGGAAAAATGAGAGAATTTATAATTAATAAAAACGATGCAGGTCAACGTCTTGACAAGTTTGTTTTAAAGGCTGTCAAGGGTATGCCTGTTTCCTTGATGTATAAGGCAATTCGATTGAAAAAAATCAAGGTTAACAGAAAAAGGGCGGAGCAAAAGCAGGTTTTAGCCGAGGGGGACATTGTTCAAATGTTCCTAAGCGAGGATTTGTTTAGTGAAAGGGTAACCGACAACGAGCTTTTAACGGTAAAAACCGACCTTAATATTGTTTACGAGGATGAAAATGTCCTTGTTTGCGATAAGGCGCCGGGAATTTTGGTTCATAGCGGCGACGGGGACGGTAAAACAAGTGGTGACGGAGATGTGGGGGATAGAAACACCTTGATTTACCACATTCAGGCTTACCTTGCCCAAAAGGGAGAATATAATCCTGCAAAGGAGCAGTCCTTTGCCCCTGCTCTGTGCAACCGTATTGACAGAAATACAGGTGGTATGGTTATCGCTGCAAAGAATGCGCAAGCTCTTCGCGATGTTAACGAAAGGATTAAAAATAACCAAATCACAAAGAAATATTTGTGCGTTGTTCACGGCGCATTACCGCAAAAATCAGACACTCTTAGGGACTTTTTGATAAAAGACAGTAAGAACAACAGGGTTCGCGTGCTTAAAAACAGGGCGCAGGGCGCCAAGGAAATTGTAACAGGCTACACCCTGCTTTCTCACAACAAGGAGAGAAATTTATCATTGGTGGAGGTTCAGCTTTTTACAGGTCGCACCCATCAAATCAGAGCGCATATGGCATCAATCGGCAACCCGCTTTTGGGGGATGGCAAGTATGCTAAAAACGGTGATGACAGGCAGCTTGGATACAAGCATCAAGCGCTATATTCATACAAGCTTACCTTTGAAAATGCCGAGGACAGCCTATCATATTTGAACGGCAAAACCTTGACGGTTAAAAGGAGCAGTGTCTATTTTTTGAGAGAATTCAAGGATTTTGTATTAAAATAATGAAAATTATTCGCAAAAACTGTTGACATCTATTTTATTTTGATATATAATTTAATATATAATACTTTAGTTATTTCTTACATTCTAAGGAGGTTTCGCTAATGAGTGAAAATAAGGACAGAAAAAATACCGCTTCAATTTCAGAAAATTCAGTTTTAGCAAATAGCAAGCGCGGTTTCCCATTCAAAAAGGTTTTCTTTGCTATTTTGGTAGCCTTGGTTGTTATTTCAATCATCCTGTTGGTTATCAACATAGTTATCAATAGCTATTTTAGTAAGGTTAAGGTGTATGACGGTGAGATTACCATCAATAAGGAATTGATGGACAAAATGCCGATTTACAAGGACAACAAGGCATATTTTGCAAAGAATGAGAGCTTGCATGCGGCATATGATGCAGCACTCCTCAACTATGCTCAGGCTTCATCCGATGCAAGGGAAGATGAGAATGTGTTTAACTATGCAATCTTCGGTACTGACCAATATGACGGCTCTAAGGAAACAGCAAGCGCTGACATTATTATGTTGGCTTCCGTAAATGAGGAAAAGGACTTTGTTACTTACCTTTCATTTGAAACAAAAATGTTCGTTTACATCCCCGGTGTTGGCGTTGGTCCAATGAGTGATGCTTATCTTTTGGGCGGTCCACAGCTCTTGGCAAATACAATCGAGCAGAATTACGGTATAAAGGTTAACGGCTTTATCGACCTTAATATGTCTGCATTCAGCCAGCTTATCGACCTTTTCGGCAATGTTGAGTTTAAGGCTGACAAGGCGTTTGTTGATGAGCTTAACGAGGATATCAAGCTATTTAACGAGGCAAAGAAGCTTACAGGGGACAAGGCAGTTAAGCCTGCAACTCTTAAGAACGGTAAGGTTTCCTTGGACGGTGACCAAACACTTGCATACCTAAGAAACGCAAGCTCTGAAAAGTCAAGAATAGCTAATGATGTTTTAGCTCAGATTACCGCAAAGATTTACGAGCAGGGTCTTGGCGGCGCAAAGACAACACTTGATATTGCCCTTGAGGAAATGACAGTTTCACTCTCAAGAGATGATGTTGGTGCCCTTGTTTCAATAGGTACATCCGTTCTTGGCAGTGTTAAGGCTATTCCTGTTGGTAATATGGAGGGTAGAACACAAATCAGCGGTGGTTACACTTGTAACTATGCGGCTGAAAGAGCAGCAGTTATTAGAATGCTTTATCAATAAAAAATCAAAGCTGACCCTTGCGGTCAGCTTTATTTTAGGAGGGATGTCACCCAATTGGGTGAACGCGGGTGACGAAAATATAAATGGATACAAGAAAAGCTGTATTAGATATGCTATTTAAGGCGAACGGGGAAATATCGGGAGAGGAGCTAGCTAACCGAATGGGCATTAGCCGTAACTCCGTTTGGAAGGCGGTAAACGGGCTAAAAAAACAGGGCTATTCCATTGCTTCATCAAAGCAGGGGTACCGCTTGGTGGATGACGGTAGGTTTAATGAATATAGCATCAAAGCACACTTGAATGACGAGCATAATATTTATATATATAAGAAGGAAACATCGTCAAACACGGTTGCAAAGGAACTTTGCCGTGATGGAGAAGGGGAGGGAAGCGTTGTTATTGTGGAGTCCCAAACCGCAGGCAAGGGCAGAATGGGCAGGAGCTTTATTTCGGAAAGCGAAAACGGGCTTTATATGTCCATTATTTTGCGTCCAACCATCCCCGCTGACAGGTGCGTAAACATCACTGTTTTGTGCGCCGTTTCCGTGCTTGAGGCTATCGAAAAGCTAACGGGCAAGGAATGCCGCATTAAGTGGGTAAATGACATTTATATTGGGGACAAAAAATGCTGTGGCATCTTAACCGAGGCGTCAATAGATTTTGAAAGCGGCGCAATGCAATATGCGGTTGTCGGCATTGGTGTCAATATGTGTCCTCCAAAGGGCGGCTTTGACAAGGACATTGCCGATATTGCCTGTGGAATTTATGAAAATGAATGTCCCCACGGCTTTAAGGCTAAGCTTTGCGCAGAGATTATCAACCGCTTTTTCCATCATTACAGGTGCATAGAAAACAAGGAATATATAAACCTATACCGTGAAAAATCCAACATAATAGGCAACCCTGTGGATGTTTTTGTGGGTGAAAGAGTTATAAGCGGTATTGCGGTTGATATCGACTGTGATGCTCGCCTTGTGGTTAAAGATGATAGTGGGGTATCACATTCCTTCAGCTCGGGTGAAGCAAGGGTTAAAAGGCAGGGGAAATGATGAAGCGCGAAAGAATAAGGGACATTACCTTTGTGGCGCTGTGTGTGGCAATTATGGCGGTTGTTTCTCAGCTTGCTATTCCCTTCGGTCCTGTGCCTTTTACCCTTCAGGCTTTTGCCGTTTCCTTGATTGGCTATTTTTTGGGATTAAAAAGGGGCTTGGCTGCGGTGGCTGTTTATATTGCGGTAGGGGCAGTTGGAGTACCTGTTTTTGCAGGCTTTAACGGTGGCTTTGGTGCCTTAATTAGCTACACAGGGGGCTTCATCTTTGGATATTTGCCCTTTGTGTGTCTGTGCGCCTTAGGTAAAGCAGGATGGCAAAAAATATGCTTTGGCAGCTGTGGCTTACTCCTGTGTCACCTTGTTGGGGTTATACAGTATATGCTTTTATCAAGCCTTAGCCTGTGGGTGTCATTTTTTACAGTGTCACTGCCATTTTTGTTAAAGGACATTATCCTTGTTATCGGAGCGTATTTTGTTAGCAAAGCTTTAAATAAAAGACTAAAAAATACGGCATAGACAGTGCATCTATGCCGTATTTTTATATTTCGTTAACGCTGTTCCAATTAATTGGCTCTTGCTTTGTGCTAATTAAGAATTCATTCGCCTTAGAAAAATGCCTGCAACCGAAAAAGCCTCCGTAGGCAGAAAGAGGGGAAGGATGTACCGTTTCCAGCACCAAATGATGCTTGTTAGTAATAAAAGCCTTTTTGCTCCTTGCGTTGCCACCCCAAAGGAGAAAAACAATGGGGCGTGGGCTTTCGTTCAGCGCCTTAATCACATTGTCGGTAAAGGTTGCCCAGCCGATTTTTTGGTGGCTGTTTGCCTGCCCCTGCCTAACTGTCAGCGTGGCATTTAAAAGCAAAACACCTTGCCGTGCCCAGGAGGTCAGCTCCCCGTGGCTTGGTATATCCATTCCAATGTCATCGTGCAGCTCTTTATATATGTTTACAAGAGAAGGAGGAATTTTCACCCCCTGCTTAACAGAAAAGGAAAGACCGTGGGCTTGCCCCACCTCGTGGTATGGGTCTTGACCTAAAATAACAACCTTAGTGCCCGAAAAGGCGGTGAATTTCAATGCGTTAAATATATCGTGCATGGGTGGAAAAATAATTCGCGTGGCATACTCACTTTTTAAAAACTCACGTATTTTTAAATAGTAGGGCTTTTTAAATTCGTCGCGCAAAATCTCATCCCAATCGTTACCTAAGTGTACCATAAAATCACCTCAGTTAAATGTTACCATTTTTGATGTTTTTTGTCAATAAATTTTCTCTATTTACTTGAAATATGTGGGGTCATATGATATACTTGATTATGTAGGAAAACTACAATTTTTATATTCAAGGAGTATTGAAATGATTAGAGTAACAGTTTGGAACGAGTATTGTCATGAGCAAGAGGAAGAAAGAATTAGGAAGGTGTATCCAAAGGGAATACACAGTGCTATTGCTGAATTCCTCGGCGCAAATGAGGATATCGAGGTTACAACCGCAACACTTTATGATGAAAATAAACAGTTAAGACCCAATGCAGGCATTACAGATGAATTGCTTGCCAATACAGATGTTATGTTCTGGTGGGGACATGTTAGACACGGTGAGGTGCCTGACGAAATTGCAATTAAGGTTAAGGAGGCTGTTCTTTCGGGAATGGGTATTGTTTTCCTTCACTCCGCACACCACTCCAAGCCCTTCAAGCTTTTGATGGGTACAACCTGTAACCTTGGCTGGAGAGAAAGCGACGATAAGGAAAGGCTTTGGATTCTTGACCATAACCATCCGATTATGGCAGGCATCGAGGGCAGATATTTTGAGCTTGAGACTGAGGAAACATATACTGAGCCGTTTGGCGTTCCCGACCCTGATAAGCTTCTTTTGATTGGCTGGTACAACGGCGGTGAGGTTTTCCGTTCAGGCTGTATTTGGAGGCGTGAAAACGGTAAGATTTTCTACTTCCAGCCCGGTCACGAGTCCTACCCAACCTTCTATAACCCAACAGTACAGAAGATTTTGACAAACGCGGCTCGTTGGACAGCGCCTATTTGCCCAAGAATGCCACTTGAGTGCCCTTGGGTTGCAAGATTAGAGGAGAAATAATGCTTAAGTTTGGAATAATCGGCGTGGGCAAAATCTGCCAAGGCTGTCACTTGCCCGCTTATGATAAAATTGATGATGTAGAAATAGTTGCCCTTTGCGACATTAACGAAGAAAGGCTTAAGCAGGTTGGGGAAAAGTACCCAAATGCCAAGCTTTACACAAGCTATGAGGAAATGATTAATAAAGAGGAGCTTGATGCGGTTGACATCTGCACCCCAAACAACATTCACTCTAAGGCAGCGGTTTACGCCCTTGACCACGGCTTGAATGTGCTGTGCGAAAAGCCCGATGCGGTTAGCGTTAGCGAGGCAGAGAAGATGAAGGCGTCTGCTGAAAAAAGCGGCAAGACCTTAATGGTTATTAGGAACAACCGCTATCGTCCCTCCACAAAGTTCCTAAAGCAATATATTGCCGAGGGCAAGATGGGTGAGATTTACGCAGGTAGGTGCGGCTGGATTAGGCGCCGTGGCATCCCGGGCTGGGGCGGTTGGTTTACCGATAAGGCACAGGCGGGCGGCGGACCCTTGATTGACTTGGGTGTTCACATTATCGACCTTTCTATGTACTTAATGGGCAACGCAAAGCCTGTTACCGTTAGCGGCTGTACATATCTTAAGTTCCCTCATACCTCCTATTCGAAAATAGATGTTGAGGATTTGGCAATGGGCTTTATCCGCTTTGATAACGGCGCTTGCTTGCAAATCGAGTTCTCTTGGGCTTCCAATATTCCCGGGGACCAAATGTTTGTCGAGCTTCGCGGAACGAAGGCAGGCTCAAGGATGTCAGGCATTGACAGGAAGTTTGAAATATTCACCGAGGAGTGTGGAGTTAACACATACCTCCGCCCCGACATTGACGACTATAACTGTCCTCCCCATCACGAGCAGAATATAAGGCACTTTATTGATGTTATAAACGGCAAAGCCGAGCCGGACTTCACCCCCGAGCAGGGACTTAATATGGTTAAAATTCTTGAAGCTCTTTATAAGTCTGCAGAGCTTGGGCACGAAATTCAGCTATAAAATTAAAATCCATCAGCAACGCGCAAACCGCATAATGCTGATGGATTTTTTTGTTATTCGTTAATGTTGATAAGAGTAATAGGCTTTGATTTTTCCTTCGCCTTGGTAACGGTATAGTTAGTTCCTCTTGATTTGCCGTCCCAAATTACCAGCACGGAGTCAGCTATATCAATCATTTCCTCGTTGCGCTTTAAGGGCGCGCCTTTGCCGAATCTGTTATATTGCGGTCTTAAAACAAGCTTGGATATGTTATGCTTATCTGCATATTTTTCCGCTACCGTGTCAACACCCTTAGCCCCACCTGTTATAATAAGCTCCACATTGCTTGGAATATAATCATCTAAATCAAACTCTGCAATGGAACGTGATCCTGCAATTAACAGCTTCATAATTTACCTCGCTCTTTTATATGTATTCCTATAAATCACCTTTGTTATATTAGATGAAATATAATAATGATTGTATTTTATCATATAATTTACAAATTGTAAATAGGATATAATAAAATAAAGTAATTATTGGAGGTAAAATATGCTGGATAGTCAATACAAAATGAATTTGATTAAGATAGGTTTAAAAATTGCATATTATAGAAAGCTCCAAGGTATGACACAGGAAGAATTGGCAGAGGCATGCGATATATCGGCAGGATATTTAGCACAATTAGAAGGACCAAACAGCTATTTTTGTCCTTCGCTAAAGACTCTCTTTAAAATTGCTGAGGTTTTGGGCACAACAGTGTCGAAGCTTACCGATATTGATGATTAATATTTGAAAAATTGCTCGGCAGAGATGCCGAGCAATTACTTTCATACTATTGATTTTTATTGTATATTGTGGTAAAATAAGTAAAAGCAAAAATAAGGAGGCTTATCCTATGGGAGTTGTAGTAGGCATTGACATTGGCGGCAGCACCACCAAAATTGTGGGCTTCGACCACGATAAAAATTTAATTCATCCAATGTTCGTTACGGCGGATGACCCAATAACATCAATTTACGGTGCCTTTGGTAAGTTTACCGACAGTAATAATTTAGGTCTTTCCGATATTGAAAGGGTTATGATAACGGGTGTTGGCGCATCCTATGTTAACAAGCCCATATATAATTTAAAGTGTGAGCATACCCCCGAGTTTAAAAGCATTGGCTTGGGCGGCTTGTATCTTTCAAAGCTTAATGAGGCAATCATTGTCAGCCTTGGCACAGGTACGGCGCTTGTCCACGCAAAGAAGGGTAAGGCGCCCGACTATCTTGGCGGTACAGGCGTTGGCGGCGGTACACTTGTGGGTCTTTCCAAGAAAATCCTTGGAGTTAACAAGGTGGAAACCATTGATGAGCTTGCCCGCTTAGGTGACATTAACAACATCGACTTAAAAATCAAGGATATTTCAAAAAAAGATATTGGATTAAGCGGTCAAATGACAGCGGCAAACTTTGCAAACATAAGCGAAACCGCAAGCCAAAATGACTTTGCCTTGGGTCTTATAAATATGGTTTTTGAAACCGTGGGTATGGTTGCGTATTTTGCGTCTAAGCCATACGGACTTAAGGATATTGTGGTTACAGGTAATCTAACCCAAATGTCTCAGGCATCTGAGATTTTTGATGTGCTTAACAAGATGTTTAAAATGAACTTTGTTATTCCGGAAAATGCGCAGTTTAGCACAGTTATAGGAGCTGCCCTTTCCTACTTTGAAAAATGATAAAGCGGATTGAGGAAATAAATAACCGCAGGAATATAAACAACCGTGTTTTCACTCTTGTGGCGTCCTATCTTAACAATTATCCCGATTTGGTAACAAGTAAAACTATTTTGGAAATAACTAACGGAAATAAGGAGAATGAGGAAAGGGCGTTTGCCTCATTCCTTGCCAATGTTTTTTCCGAAAACGAAAATGAGATAAGAGTGCTTGAAAGGGAATATCTTTTGCCCTCTGTTAAGCGTTTATCCCCCGAGGAGTATCTGAAAAACCCGTTTTTGCAGAATATAAAAATTCCCAAAACCGCAAAGGGCGGGTGGACTCTTGGCTATCAATCCTATAAGCCGTACGAGGGATTTATTTACCGTGATATTGAGGTAAAGCCAAATTATACCGAAATTCCCCAAATCGGCTTTTTTGACACTGAGCTTTCCTTTCCAACCGTGTTTGAAAACGGCATTGAGTGGATGGCTATTAAGCCAAACGAAATCGAAACAATGGGTGCCCCGATTGAAAAAGCCCGTGGGCGTGTCTTAGTTTACGGTCTTGGCATAGGATATTTTGCTTATATGGTCAGCGAAAAAGCGGAGGTTGACTGTATAACCGTTGTGGAACGGGACCAAAATGTAATTGACTTGTTTTGTGAGCATATCTTGCCCCAATTTCCTAACAAAAGCAAAATTCAAATAGTTAAATCCGATGCGTTTGAGTACGCAAAAAACAAAATGAAAAGGGGCGCCTTTGACTATGTTTTCACCGACCTGTGGCACGATGTGTCAGATGGGGTGGATTTGTATGTGAAAATGAAAAAATTCGAGGGGGAGTGTCCAAATTCCCACTTTGAATATTGGATTGAACGCTCAATTCTGTCAAGCATCCGTTGGAGCATTTTTGATGGTATTTACTCCCGTGTAAAAGCAGGTAAATTCAACGGTACTATTGAGGAAATAGAGGGCTATTTGAAGGACAGCTATCTCAAAAGCTTCGTAAAATTCGTATAATACAAGGGAGGAGCTATCCTCCCAATATATCTACCCGTAGCCCAGCTGGATAGAGCAACAGACTCCGACTCTGTAGGTCGTAGGTTCAAATCCTATCGGGTAGGCCAAAAAAACGACAAATTTCGACAGAAATTTGTCGTTTTTTATTCAAGCCACAGGCTTGGTATGGAATCACGCGTTAGCGTGTATGGTATCGCCGTAGGCGTATGGCATCACCAAAGGTGCATTTTTCTGCTGCTTGATTCCATACGATTGCTTTGCAATCAATTCCGTGCCGCAACAAGTTGCGGATTCCATGCACGGCTCAGCCGTGATTGAGTACACGCGGGTTCAAATCCATACTGAAAAGCGAAAAATATTTTTTATCTTTCCTTTCGCACCTTTGGTCGAAAAGCATTGACTTTATGTCCCCACAGTTGTATAATATGTATGCAACCATAAAATGCAGGAGGTAGCTATGAGGGAAGGAACAAGCGGATTTTGGATTAATAAAATTGACGGTGCGATAAGCATCGGCTATGAGGATTACGGCGTTTCCCAGTTCGGCGGCGGATGCTTTGAAAAAACCTACTATTTAAACAAGGAAAATTCAAAAAAATTCCTCTCAGCCTTGAAGAAGGAGTATAAGGGTACCCTACGGGAAATGGTTGAGACTGCCTTCGGCAAAAACTTTAATGACCCACTATTTTGGGACTTCTGCAAGAAAAACGAAATAACCTTCACCTCCTCCACCTGGAGCAGCTGATTTTTGAAAGGCGTGTGCTATGATTTATACGGAAATGACAAAAAAGGCTCTTAGCCTTTCCTTTGATGCTCACAAGGGTCAGGTTGACAAAAGCGGTATGCCATATGTTTTTCACCCCTTCCATTTGGCTGAGCAAATGGCTGACGAGGATACAACGGTTGTCGCCCTTCTTCACGATGTGGTGGAGGCTTGAGTGCATTACCCCTTACGATATTGAAAGGGCAGAAAAATACAAACAAGCAATAAAGCTTCTTGAAAGCGAATAGAATTTTAAATCCGCACGGCAGTGCGGTTTTTTGTTCTTTTTAACTTTGTTGAAAAAACTGTTGCACTTATAAAATGCGTGTGATATAATATAATCAATATTAGTAACGGGCGAGCTATGCCCAAAAGTAAAAGGAGATACAATATGCTATCTGACATCGAAATTGCACAGGGTGCAAAGCTAAAGAGAATTAACGAAATTGCTGACCAAATCGGTCTTTTGCCAGAGGAGTATGAGCCATACGGTCACTACAAGGCAAAAATCACAGATGAGTTTTTGAACAGAATGGCGGACAAGCCAAACGGTAAGCTCATTCTTGTTACCGCTATTAACCCAACCCCCGCAGGCGAGGGTAAGACAACCACATCCGTTGGTCTTGGTATGGCGATGAATAAGATAGGTAAGAAAACTATTATCGCTCTTCGTGAGCCATCCTTAGGTCCTGTTTTCGGAGTTAAGGGCGGTGCCGCAGGCGGCGGCTACTCCCAGGTTTTGCCTATGGAGGATATTAACCTTCACTTCACAGGCGACTTCCACGCAATCACAACCGCAAATAACCTGCTTTCTGCAGTAATTGACAACCATATTCAGCAGGGTAATGTGCTTGGCATCGACCAAAGGAGAATTCTTTTCCCAAGAGTGCTTGATATGAATGATAGAGCTCTTCGTAATGTAGTTGTAGGTCTTGGCACAAAGGTTGACGGTGTTCCCAGGGAGGACCACTTTATGATTACCGTTGCCAGCGAGATTATGGCTATCCTTTGCCTAAGTGAGTCTATTGACGACCTAAAGACACGCCTTGGCAAAATCCTTGTTGCTTATAAGTATGACGGCTCTCCCGTTTACTGCCGTGACTTGGGTGTTAACGGCGCTATGGCGGCTGTTTTGAAGGATGCCTTGAAGCCTAACCTTGTGCAAACAATAGAGAACACCCCTGCGCTTATCCACGGCGGTCCCTTTGCAAATATTGCCCACGGCTGTAACTCTGTTCGCGCAACAAAGCTTGCATTAAAGCTTGCTGACTACACAGTTACCGAGGCAGGCTTCGGCGCTGACCTTGGTGCTGAAAAGTTCTTTGATATTAAGTGCCGCTTTGCAGGTCTTAAGCCTGAGTGCGTTGTTCTTGTTGCAACCGTTCGTGCCCTTAAGTATAACGGCGGCGTTCCAAAGGCAGAGCTTGTAAACGAAAATCTTGAGGCGCTCAAAAAGGGTGCGGTTAACCTTGAGGCTCATATTGATAACCTCCAAAAGTACGGCGTACCTGTTGTTGTTGCTATTAACCGCTTCGGCACAGATACAGATGCAGAGCTTAAGGCAGTTGAGGAAATGTGCATTGCCAAGGGCGCTGACTTTGCCTTGTCCGATGTATTTGCTAAGGGTGGCGACGGCGGTATTGAGCTTGCAAAGAAGGTTGTTGCAGCCTGCGAAAAGCCATCTAACTTCCGTGTTCTTTACCCGGATGAAATGTCTATCAAGGATAAGATTATCACAGTAGCTAAGGAAATCTACGGCGCAGGCGACGTTAAGTTTGATGCCGCAGCATCTAAGGCAATAGCTGAGTTTGAGGCTCTTGACCCCGAGTACTCCAAGTTCCCTGTTTGTATGGCGAAAACACAGTACTCCCTGTCCGACGACCAAACAAAGCTTGGCAGACCAACAGGCTTTACCCTTACCGTGCGTGAGGTTAAGCTCTCTGCAGGCGCAGGCTTTATCGTTGCATTGACGGGCTCTATTATGACAATGCCGGGCCTTCCAAAGGCTCCTGCCGCACTTAAGATTGATGTTGATAATGACGGAAAGATAACAGGACTGTTCTAATATGATAAAGGAATTTCACACACAAACTGTGGAAGAAACCGAGGATGTAGGGCGTGAGCTTGCTCTTATGCTTGATAAGGGCAAGCCGCACTTTATCGCAATGTATGGGGACTTGGGCGTTGGCAAAACCGCCTTTGTCCGTGGGCTTGCCTCCGTGCTTGCCCCCGGCGCAAGAGTAAAAAGCCCTACCTACACGGTTGTGAATAAATATGATGGTTTATCTCTTCCTTTATACCATTTGGATGTTTACCGCATAAATGATGAGGATGAGCTTTATTCCATCGGCTTTGACGACTATGTAAATACAGGAATTTGCGTGGTTGAGTGGAGCGAAAATATTCCCGACTCTATTCCCTGTGACGCAACCTGCGTTACCATTGAAAAAGAGGGGGAGAATTTTGAAAAAAGAAAAATAGTAATTGAGGTGAAGAGATGAAAATTTTAGCAATAGATTCTACAGCCAACACCTCAACCGTTGCCGTGCTTGAAAATGACAAGCTTTTGTCATTATATTCAGCAAACATAAAAAACACCCATAGCGAAACGCTTTTGCCTATGGTAAAATCCGTGCTTGATACCCTAAAGCTAACAAATGAAGATATTGATGCCTATGCCGTTTCAAACGGCCCGGGCTCATTCACAGGTGTTAGAATTGGCGTTGCAACCGTTAAGGGCCTTGCCTTTAACAGGGGTAAGCCCTGCGTTGAGGTCAGCACCGTGGAGGCATTAGCTGCCAACCTTGATGGCTTTGCGGGTATTGCGTGCCCAATTATGAATGCAAGGCGAGGGCAGGTATATACAGGCGCGTTTCTAAACGGCAGGAGAATAATCGATGACTGCTGTATGATGCTTTGCGACCTTATTCCAATGCTTGAAAAATACGGTGAGCCCATCTATTTTGTGGGCGATGGCTATTCCTTGATTGAGGGTATGGATAATGAGAAATTCAGACACACCCCCGAGCATTTAAGATATCAAAATGCATATTCCGTTGGCAAAATTGCATATAGAATGCTTGAAAACGGTGTGTATACAAATGATACGGATTTGCGTGTGGAATACTTAAGAAAGCCACAGGCGGAAAGAGAACGAGAGGAAAGACTTAAAGGAAAAGAGAATGATGAATAAGCCAATTTTAGTTGCCTGCGACCACGCGGCAGTAGAAATGAAAAAAGAGGTAATTAAGCACCTTGAGGAGCAGGGCTACACCTGTGTTGATTTTGGAACTCACACAAACGCAAGCTGCAACTATCCCGACTATGCGGAGAGGGTTTGCCAAGCCATCAACGACGGCGAAGGGGATATGGGTATTTTGATTTGCGGTACAGGCATAGGTATGTCTATGGCTGCGAATAAGTGCAGAGGTATTCGCGCGGCTCTTTGCTCTGATACCTTTTCTGCAAGATTTACAAGGCTTCACAACAATGCCAATGTCCTATGTATGGGCGCGCGCACAATAGGCGCAGGCTTGGCTTGTGACATTGCAGATGTTTTTGTGAAAACAGGCTTTGAGGGTGGCAGACACCAAACAAGGGTTGATATGGTGATGGCTCTTGAGGAAAAGCGTTTTAATAAGTAATTTTTTATTGAGGTGAACAATATGAAGAAAGTTTATTTTATCACAGGCAGCCAGGATCTTTACGGTGAGGAGTGCTTACTTGATGTAGCAAAGGACTCAAAGACAATTGCAAAGTATCTTGACAAAAAAATTGACGGTGTTAAGGTTGAGTACATCGGTATCGTAAGGGATGAAAGCAGCTGTGTTGACCTTTGCAAGAGGGCAACAAACGACCCTGACTGTATCGCGGTTATTACTTGGATGCACACCTTCAGCCCTGCAAAAATGTGGATTAAGGGCTTGCAGCTTTTGACAAAGCCGCTTTTGCACTTCCACACACAGGCAAACGAAAAGCTTCCGTATGATGAAATCGATATGGACTTTATGAACCTTAACCAAACCGCACACGGCGGACGCGAGTATGGCTTTATGTGCACACGTCTCGGCGTTAAGCGTGAGGTTATTGTTGGCTACTACAAGCACGAGGATGTTATTGAAAAAATCAGAAAATTCCTTGATGTTGCAAGGGCTGTTGATTTTTCTAAGAACCTTAATGTTGCTATGTTCGGCAGCAATATGAGGGAGGTTTCCGTAACCGACGGTGACAGAGTAGAGAGCCAAATTAAGTACGGTTGGAATGTAAACTACTACGGCATTGGCGACCTTGTTGCCCTTGTTAACGAGGTAACAAAGGAAGAGCTTGATGCTAAGATGGCAGAGTACAAAGAGCTTTACATAATGAACACAGACAATATAGATGCTGTAAAGGAGCAGGCAAAGTATGAAATCGCCCTTGATAAGTTCCTTACAAACGGTAACTTCGGCGCTTATACAGACACCTTCCAGGACCTCCACGGTATGAAGCAGCTCCCCGGTCTTGCTACTCAGAGAATGATGGCAAAGGGCATCGGCTTCGGCGCAGAGGGCGACTACAAAACAGCGGCTCTTAATGCTATTTTCTGCGAAATGGCAAAGGGAAGAAAGGGCTCAACAGGCTTTATGGAGGACTACACCTACGACTTTACAAAGGGCGGTGAGGTTGTTCTCGGCTCCCATATGCTTGAGGTTTCGCCCGACTTTGCTTCAACTCAGCCAAAAATTGAGGTACACCACTTGGGTATCGGCGGCAAGGAGCCCCCTGCAAGGCTTGTGTTTGACGGCGTTGAGGGTGACGCTGTTGCCGTTTGTATGATTGATATGGGCAACCGCTTCCGTCTTATCTGCGCATCCGTTGAGCTTGTTAAGCAGCCTAAGCCAATGCCAAAGCTCCCCGTTGCAAGAATTATGTGGAAGCTAAAGCCCGACCACGCAACAGGTGCCGCAGCTTGGATCTATGCAGGCGGCGCACACCATACAGTTGTTTCAAGCGCACTTACAGTTGACGATGTTCGTTTGTTTGCAAAGCTTACAGATACCGAGCTTGTTGTAATTGATGAAAACACCGACCTTAATAAGCTTCAAAGCGAGCTTGATATGCTTGACCTTTTGGCAAAGCTAAAGTAATTTTCGGCTCATATAATATATAATGAAGCAAATTCAACATAACGCAAAAAAGCTCTCTTTTGAAAAAAGGGAGCTTTTTTGATGAATAACAATGAATATTTATAATGAAATATTCACAAAATATTCACTGTGCATTATGCAATATTTACTAAAATTCAAAGCGAAAACAGTTTATTTATAATAAAAGACAATAAAAATAAAAAATATTTAAAAAAGGACTTGACAAACGGTTAATAAAGATATATAATACAATTCGTAAAAAATGAATAATATTTCATTCGGAGGAAAATAAAATGGATAAGTCAAAAATCAAAAAGGTAGTTTTAGCATATTCAGGCGGTCTTGATACTTCAATTATCATTCCGTGGTTAAAGGAGAATTACAACAACTGTGAGGTTATCGCCGTTAGCGGTAATGTTGGCCAGGCTGATGAGCTTGAGGGTCTTGAGGAAAAGGCTATTAAGACAGGCGCTTCCAAGTGCTACATTGAGGACTTAACAGAGGAGTTTGTTGATGATTATGTAATTCCTACCGTTAAGGCAGGCGCACTTTACGAGGAATATATGCTCGGTACATCCTTTGCACGTCCTGTTATTGCAAAGAGAATAGCTGAGATTGCTATTAAAGAGGGTGCAGACGCAATCTGCCACGGCTGTACAGGTAAGGGTAATGACCAGGTTCGTTTCGAGCTTACAATTAAGGCTTTTGCTCCCGATATGCCTATTATCGCTCCTTGGAGAGAGTGGACTATTAAGTCCCGTGAGGAGGAAATTGAGTACGCAGAGGCGCACAATGTACCTCTTAAGATAAACCGTGAAACAAACTACTCAAAGGATAAGAACCTTTGGCACTTAAGCCACGAGGGCCTTGACCTTGAGGATGCAGGCAACGAGCCTCTTTACGAAAAGGAAGGCTTCCTTGAAATGGGCGTTTCTCCAATCAAGGCACCCGATGCTCCTACATATGTAGAGCTTGATTTTGTTAAGGGTATACCAACCGCTATTAACGGTGAGAAAATGAGTGCCAAGAATATTATTCTTAAGCTTAACGAGCTTGGCGGAGCTAACGGTATCGGTCTTCTTGACATTGTTGAAAACCGTTTGGTAGGTATGAAGTGCCGTGGTGTATACGAAACACCGGGCGGAGCTATTTTGTATGCGGCTCATAGCTACCTTGAAACAATTTGTCTTGACAAGATGACAATGCATGAAAAGCAAAAGCTTTCCATCACCTTTGCAGAGCTTGTATATAACGGTCAGTGGTTCACACCCCTTCGCGAGGCTCTTTCCGCCTTTGTTGACAAGACACAGGAGAACGTAACAGGTAAGGTTAAGCTCAAGCTCTATAAGGGCAACATCATCAAGGCAGGCGTATGGAGTGACTATTCCCTCTATTCCGAGGAAATCGCTACCTTTGGTGAGGACAATGTATATAACCAGGCTGACAGTGCAGGCTTTATCAACCTCTTTGGCTTGCCAATTAAGGTTCAGGCGCAGGTTAACGCAAAGAACAAGAAATAATCAATAAACCGTTTGCGGTGGGTTTTTGCCCATCGCAATACGGCTTTATATTTATTACGCGCGTACGCACGAAAGGATATTATTATGGACAAAATGTGGGCAGGAAGATTTGAAAAGGCTTTGGACAAGCAGGCTGACGATTTTAACTCTTCCATTCATTTCGACAGTAAAATGTATAAGCAGGACATTCGCGGCTCGCTTGAGCATGCGCTTATGCTTTGCTCCTGCGGAATTTTAAACCAAACCGAATATGAAAGGATTACCGAGGGTCTTAACTCAATTCTTGAGGACTTGAACAGCGGTAAGCTCGCATTTGATATGGATGCTGAGGACATTCATATGTTTGTGGAGGCAGAGCTGACAAAAAGGATTGGGGACTACGGCAAGAAGCTGCACACCGCAAGGAGCCGTAACGACCAGGTGGCATTAGACCTTCGCCTATATATGCGTGACGAGGCAAACAAAATAATTGACCTTTTGCACACCCTTGTGGAAACAGTAAAGGACAAGGCGGCAGAAAATCAGGATGCGATTATGCCGGGCTACACCCACCTTCAAAGGGCGCAGCCAATCACCTTTGCACAGCATCTTCTTGCATACTGTATGATGCTTTTGCGTGATATTACAAGGGTTAAGGATGCGGTGAAAAGAATGAATTATTCGCCTCTTGGCTCCTGCGCCTTGGCAGGCACAACCTACCCAACAAACAGGGATATGGTGGCAGAAAGCCTTGGGTTTGACGGCGTTTGTATGAACTCTATTGACGGTGTTTCCGACAGGGACTACTGCATTGAGTTAGAAAGCGCCTTTGCAACTATTATGATGCACCTGTCCCGTTTTTCCGAGGAAATTATCCTTTGGTCAAGCTGGGAGTTTAAGTTTGTGGAGCTTGATGATTCCTATACAACAGGCTCATCAATTATGCCGCAAAAGAAAAACCCCGATATGGCGGAGCTTGTGCGCGGTAAGACAGGCAGGGTTTACGGTGACTTGATGGCAACCTTAACAATGCTTAAGGGCATCCCACTTGCATATAACAAGGATATGCAGGAGGACAAGGAGGCTATCTTTGACGCCACCGAAACGGTTATTAAGTGCTTACAGGTGTTCATTCCTATGGTTAAGACAATGACACCCATTAAGGAAAATATGTATAAGGCGGCAGGCAAGGGCTTTATTAACGCAACCGACTTAGCCGACTACTTGACAAAAAAGGGTATGCCCTTTAGGTCTGCCTACAAAATCGTTGGCACTATCGTTGGCGAGTGCATTAAAAATGACATTACCCTTGACCAAATGGAGCTATCCGCTTATAAAAAGCACTCTGATTTGTTTGAGGAGGATTTATATAATGAAATCTCTCTTGAAAGCTGTGTGGCAAAGAGAATTTCCAAGGGCTCCACAGGCTATGATTCTGTTAAGGAGCAGCTTGCATACGTGGAGGAGCAATTGAAATGAAAAAGGTGTTCATAGACGGCAAGGCCGGTACAACAGGCTTGCGCATTGAGGAAAGGCTTTCTCAAAGAGATGATATAGAGATTGTTACCATCCCCGAGGAATTAAGGAAGGACCCGCAGGCGAAAAAGGAGATTTTAAACTCCGTTGACGTAGCCTTCCTTTGCTTGCCCGACCAGGCAGCAATTGAGTCTGTTAGCTTAATTGAAAATCCAAACGTGGTTGTTATAGACACGTCCACCGCCCACAGGACAAACCCTGCTTGGGCATATGGTTTTCCCGAGCTTGGCGTTGAGTTTGAGGAAAAAATCAAAAACAGTAAAAGGATAGCGGTGCCGGGCTGTCACGCAAGCGGCTTTATCGCCCTTGTTTACCCTCTTGTTAAAAACGGCATCATTTCAGCAGACACATTGCTCACCGCCACATCATTAACAGGGTATAGCGGCGGAGGCAAAAAAATGATTGCGGACTATGAATGCGATGAGCTTGATATGCTTCTTCAAGGCCCAAGACAATACGCCTTGACCCAAAAGCACAAGCATTTGCCCGAGATGCTAAATGTAACAGGGCTTAAAAATGCGCCTGTGTTCTGCCCGATTGTTGGCACCTTCTATTCGGGTATGGAGGTTACCGTGCCTCTGTTTAAAAGCCAGCTTTTGAAGGGCGGCATTGATGAAATACGTGAGCTTTACAAAAGCACATATAACAGTAAGATAGTACACTATGCGGAAAACGCGGATGAGGGCGGCTTTTTGTCCGCTGTGGCATTAGAGGGTAAGGACTTTATGCAAATCGAGGTTTACGGCAACGAGGACAGGATATTGCTGGTTGCAAGATATGATAACCTTGGCAAGGGCGCTTCAGGTGCCGCAGTTGAGTGCTTGAACATTGTTTTAGGCACGGACAAAACAAAAACTCTTGAATTATAATTTGAAAAAGGGAGCTTTCCCAAGGAGCGAATATGAAGATTATTGAAGGTGGCGTTTGCGCCGCGCAGGGCTTTTCTGCCTCTGGTATCCATTGCGGTATCCGCAAGAACAAAAGTAAGCGTGATTTGGCTCTTATTTACTCTGATGTAAAGGCAAGCTGCGCTTCCGTATACACAACAAACAAGGTTAAGGGCGCGCCCTTGACCGTTACTAAAAATAATATTAGCGACGGCTACGCACAGGCGGTTATATGCAACAGCGGCAATGCCAACACCTGTAATGCAAACGGCATCAAGGTGGCGGAGAACACCTGCGCATTAATTGCCGAAGCGCTTAAAATCAACCCAAAGGATGTGGTTGTTGCCTCCACAGGCGTTATCGGTCAGCCTCTTGATATCACTCCGATTAAGGAGGGTATACCAAGCCTTGTTGCCTCTCTTGGAAACAACAGTGAGGAGGCGGCTGAGGGTATTATGACAACTGATACACGCCTAAAGCAAATCGCTGTCAGCTTTGAAATTGGCGGTGTTGAATGTAAAATCGGCGGCATTGCCAAGGGCAGCGGTATGATACACCCTAATATGGCAACTATGCTTGTTTTCATCACGACAGACTGTAATATTTCTCCCGATATGCTCCAAAGGGCGCTTTCGGGTGACATTAAAAACACTTTTAATATGGTTAGCGTTGATGGGGACACCTCAACAAACGATATGGTAACCGTTTTGGCAAACGGCAAGGCAGGAAATGATGAAATTAAGACACAGGGTGAAGATTTTGACACCTTTATGAAGGCGCTTAACACCGTTACAGTATATCTTTGCCAAAGGATTGCCGCAGACGGTGAGGGTGCAACAAAGCTTCTTGAGTGCAGAGTTAGCGGCGCATATGATGAGGATAACGCAAAGGTAATTGCCAAGAGCGTTATTTGCTCATCTCTTGTAAAGGCGGCAATGTTTGGCTCGGATGCAAACTGGGGCCGTGTCCTATGCGCAATCGGATACAGCGGCGCAAATGTTGATGTTAACAAGGTGGATGTTTCCTTTAAGTCCTCAAAGGGTGAAATCATTGTTTGCCAAAATGGCGCAGGCGTTGATTTTTCCGAGGAAATTGCTAAGGAAATCTTGCTTGAAAACGAGATAACAATTAATGTTTGCTTAGGTGACGGTAACGGACAGGCAACTGCTTGGGGCTGTGACCTAACCTATGATTATGTAAAGATAAACGGAGATTATAGAACCTGATGGAAAATATGCCAATTAAAATTACAAATGCGCAAAGGGCGGAAATACTTACCCAAGCCCTCCCTTACATAAAGGAATATTACGGCAAGACTATCGTAATTAAATATGGCGGAAACGCAATGATTAACGAGCTTTTAAAGGAGCAGGTAATGGAGGATATTGTCCTTCTTCACCTAATCGGCGTTAATGTTGTTCTTGTTCACGGCGGCGGACCCGAGATTACCGATACACTTAAGAAAATCGGTAAGGAGTCCAAGTTTGTTGGGGGCTTGCGCGTAACAGACAAGGAAACCGTTGATGTTGTTCAAATGGTTTTGGCAGGTAAAATTAATAAGACCCTTGTTAACAAGCTTGAAATAAACGGCGGCAAGGCAATCGGAATTTCGGGCCTTGACGGACATATGATTAAGGCGGTAATGAAAAACGAGGAGCTTGGCTATGTAGGCAAGATTACCGAGGTTGATGTTACCCCAATCAATGACTTGATTGAAAAGGGCTACATCCCCGTTGTTTCCACCATCGGCTGTGATGAGTGCGGCAATGTATATAACATTAATGCAGATACCGCCGCTGCCTTTATAGCAGGCAATTTAAAGGCTGAAAGGCTCATTACAATGACAGACATCGAGGGCATTTTAAAGGATAAGGATGACCCCCATTCTCTCATTCAAAAGATTGATATTAAGGGCTGCTATGAGCTTTTTGAAACAGGAGTTATCGGCGGCGGAATGATACCAAAGGTTGAGTGCTGTATTGATGCAATCCGTAAGGGCGTTAAAACAGTTACCATTCTTGACGGTCGTGTGCCCCACGCCCTCCTTATTGAAACCTTAACAGATGAGGGCGCAGGTACAATGGTGGTAGAGGATTTGGACAAATGAGCATTAAGGAAAAGGATAAGGAATTTATAGCCAACACCTACGCAAGGTTTGACCTTCAAATCACCCGCGGATGTGGCTCCTTGGTTTATGATGACAAGGGTAAGGAATATATTGATTTGTCAAGCGGAATTGCGGTTAATACCTTCGGTATGTGCGACCCTGTGTTTATAAATGCGGTTAATGAGCAGTTAAATAAGTGTCAGCACACATCTAATTTATATTATTCCGAGCCTTGCGTTAAGCTTGCAGAAATGCTCTGCACAAGGACAGGGGCGAAAAAGGTGTTCTTTGGTAATTCGGGCGCAGAGGCAAACGAATGTGCCATTAAGGTTGCCCGCCTTTGGGGCAGCCAAAACAAAGGAGAAAAGTATTATAACATTATCACCCTTAAAAATAGCTTCCACGGAAGAACAATTACCACTCTTGCGGCAACAGGGCAGGATGTTTTCCACGCATATTTCAATCCGTTAACCGAGGGCTTTTTGTACGGCGAGGCAAATAATGTTGACTCTATTGAAAAGCTTCTTTTGGAAAACAAGTGCTGTGCAATAATGATGGAGCTTGTTCAAGGCGAGGGCGGAGTTATGGCGCTTAACCCGGATTTTGTGGGGGGAGTGTCTAAATTATGCGAAAAATACAATGTTCTTTTGCTAATTGACGAGGTTCAAACAGGCAACGGCAGGACAGGTAGTCTGTATGCATTCCAGCAGTACGGTATCACCCCGGATGTTGTAACAACGGCAAAGGGTCTTGGCGGCGGCTTGCCAATTGGCGCTTGTATGATGTTTGGCAAAACCGAGGGCATCTTGGGCGCAGGCTTGCACGGCTCCACCTTCGGCGGCAATCCTGTTGCGTGTGCCGCAGGCGTTAGCATAATTGAAAGAATAGATGAGCCTCTTTTAAAAGAGGTTAGGGAAAAATCACAGTATGTTTTTGATGAGCTTAGCGGAGCTGAGGGAATTAAGAGCGTTAGCGGCTTAGGCCTTATGATAGGCATTGAAACCGTGGCAGATGCGTCCCTCGTTATTTCCAAGTGTATGGAAAGGGGCTTGCTCCCAATCAAGGCGAAAAATAAGGTTAGGCTGTTGCCTCCCCTTAACATCCCCTTTGACCTTTTGAGAAAGGCTGTTAAGGTATTTAAAGAGGTGGCAAAGGAGTGTGTACAATGAACTTAAAGGGCAGAGATTTTTTAAAGCTGCTTGACTTTACCCCCGAGGAAATCGGCGGTCTTATTGATTTGGCGGCTGAGCTAAAGGATAAAAAGAAAAAGGGCGTTCCTCACGCAACCCTATGCGGCAAGAATATTGCGTTAATTTTTGAAAAAACAAGCACCCGTACTCGTTGCAGCTTTGAGGTTGCCGCATACGATTTAGGTATGCACGCAACATATCTTGACCCCAAGGCATCGCAGATAGGTAAGAAGGAAAGCATTGCAGACACCGCAAGGGTTTTGTCCTCTATCTATGACGGTATTGAGTACCGCGGTTACGGGCAGGAAATAGTTGAGGAGCTTGCAAAATACTCCAAGGTTCCTGTTTGGAACGGTCTTACAAACGAGTTCCACCCAACACAAATCTTAGCGGACTTTTTAACAATCAAGGAGCATTTCGGCAAGCTTAAGGGCATTAAGCTTGTTTATATGGGAGATGCAAGGTATAATATGGGCAACTCCTTAATGGTTGGATGCGCAAAAATGGGTCTTGACTTTGTGGCATGCGCGCCTAAAAAGTATTTCCCCGACCAAGCGTTAATCGAGAAGTGCCAAGCAATCGCCAAGGAAACAGGCGCAACCCTTTCCTTTGAGGAAAATCCCGATATAGCAGTTAAGAACGCAAATGTTATCTACACAGATGTTTGGGTTTCAATGGGCGAGCCAACTGAGGTATGGCAGGAAAGAATTAATGACCTAAGCCCATATCAAGTTAACAAAGAGCTAATGTCCAAGGCAGATAAAAACGCAGTATTTATGCACTGCCTCCCCGCATACCACGATATGAACACAGAGGTAGGCAAGGAAATGGGCGAGAGGTTCGGCAGGGTCGATATGGAGGTAACCGATGAGGTGTTCGAAAGCGAGCAATCAATCGTGTTCCAAGAGGCAGAGAACAGAATGCACACAATAAAGGCTACAATGCTTGCAACACTCTAATGTTGCAAGTGTTTTGCCTTGATGGCATTTGCCAAAATAAAAAGGAGAAAATATGAAGTTCTTTTATTCCCCCAAGCAATTAATTGAGCTGATTAAAAACAGTAAAAAGTATGCCTCCTCAAAAAAGGAGATAATGACAAGGGAATGGTTCCTTTCCGAAAATGGCGAGCGCGCATATAATGAGGCAAACACTCCCACCAAGCGTCTAAGACTCTTTTTTGATTATTTCAAGGGCGTAGAAAGGGAAGTTCTTAAGCGAATTAAAAGCCAAGCCCAAGGCAAGGAAGCCTTTAAGGAGCTAATGGGAGGGGGTAAAACCTCCGCCGCCTTCAAAATGGCATATCTCCACGCCTTTGGAATTGAGGAAACAGACTTCTATTTTAGCAGCTATCCCGCAATTTTTGATGTAAGCAAAAACCCCTTCGCTAACTACTATTTGCAAAACGGCAGGTTTTCCGCCCCCGATCTTCTTGCAATCTTGAAAAATGACAGCGCAAGGAGCTTTACAGACGGCACAAACAGACCGTACCTTAATTTGACCTACTGTCAAAACGGTCAGGCGAGTGAAATGTACAAGCTTGAACGCCTTATAATTACAATTGCGGAAATGGACAATGATGAAAATCTTGTGGCGCCGTTTATCCATCAATTTGATATGGAGATAAAATGATATGGACGAAAAGGAAATAATTTGTAACAAGCTCCTAAAAACAAAGAGCTTATATGAAAAAAGCGAAGCCTTGCGTCAGCGCCTTGCGTCCTTCGGCTCTACCGAGGCATCAAATAGGCGCACGCTTTTGGATAATTCAAATGCAAGAAACAGAAAAATAGTAGAAGACGGCAAAAACAGAATGGCAAAAAGGCCAAAGCTTCCTGCTTGTACAGGGTCAATGCCTGTTCCACCCGACAAGCCCTTATTTAGCTCCCAAATTCAAATAATCGCTTGCGCCGTTTTAGGCTTGCTAACCTATGCAATGCTTATATTTTCTATTATTTTTGCCTTTTTGGTTGCGGTAAACATTTTTGAGGACCCGGAGCCTTACTTTGGACCCATGCGCACATTCTTTTTACTGTTCATAGGCGGCTTGGTGCTGTGGGGCTTTGTTGGTAAAAAAGTGGCGTACAATGCCGAGTATTATGAGAAAAATGAGCAATATAAAATAAAGGCTGATTTGTGGGAAAATGAGTTTGAAGCATCTATCGGTTATATAACAGGTAACGACTTTGTCAATGATTATCGCAAATTTGATGAGTCCTTTATCAATTTTGTGAAAACCACCGAGGAAAACCTAAAGTACTCCTTTGCTCAGTACGGCAGGGATAAGAGTGACTTGGCAACAAACAGCGCCAGTGACAAAGCTCGCTTAAATGCAGAGTACGAAGCTACTCTTAGGGAGCTTTCGAGTATTAATATGGTGGTTCCCGAGTACTATAAGTATGCAGGTCGGTTTTATGACGCCCTGCGGTGCGGACGGGCAGACTCCTTAAAGGAAGCGATTAACATAGTCCTTAACGATGTTCGCTTAGAGGAAGAGGAAAGTGCAAGAAGGGCAGAGGCAGCACGTCAAGCGGAAATTTTGCAAAGGCAGGCAGATGAAGCACGCAGGCACAATGCGGAAATGGAACGGGCGGCTAATGAGCAGGCAAGGGCGGCGGAAAAATCATATGATGAAGCTGCGCGCCACAATCGTGAAATGGAGAAAAACGCATATAAACAGCAAAACAAAAGATATTCAAATGATATTTGCTTAAGATGTGCCAATTATGCTGGCAAGGGCGGCAGTTGCAACGGCGAATTCGTTAAACGCACAGGAACCTGCGGCTCATTCAGATCGTGATTTTTATACAAGGTGAATAGTTTTACAAACAAAAATGTCCGTTAGGGCATTTTTGTTTTATCTCAACCTTTGGTTTGGTTTTGAAACCGTGAGTTTGTTGACAAAAGTCCAAACAAATGGTAAACTAAAATAAAGAGGTGATATTATGAAACGAGTATTAGCTATGGGCATACCGTATGCAATAAGCCTGTTGCTCACCCTTGTTTTAGGCTTTTTATTTACGGAAAGTATAGTATTTAATGTAGTTCCTATCATTGCTGCTGCCTTTATGACGCTTCAAATTGTGATTTTTTTGAACAGGGACTCAGCGAAAAACAGCAACATATCAAACGGCAACCTAAGTGATGATGAGGCATATAGCCTTTTGAAAGCAGTTGCCTATACTACCGTTTTTACAATTCCTGTGCTGTTTCCGTTTGTGATATTCTTTAGCTTAACCGTAAAAACAATTGTATCATCCTTATCGTGGGCTCTAAGCCTTGCAATAGGCTTCGTGGTGTTTAGAATAAAGCACGGGGGCGAAATTAAAAACAGAATAAGCAAGGAGGAAACAGAGCTTAAGGAGCAGCAAAAAAGAGAGGAGCAGGGTATAATTTAACGCGAAGAATAAATAATTATTTCTGTAGGCGTTGCAGTTGTTGTATGCCTGCTTGCGGTATTTATAGTAGTATACATAAATGTTAACTGTAATTACATTACTCTTTCGGGGGATTTAGACAACGGTTAAATATACTATCGTTGATGAAAATGGCAGTATCATTTCCGAAAAAACATATACAAGAAAAACACTATATGGAGAAAATTAAAAAGATGGGAACCCCGGTTTCCATCTTTTTAATTTATAATTTTTTACCCTTTATAGCTTCCCAATAGGCTTTTGCGGATTGCCATAGCCTCCCTCAGTGAGGGAGGGGGACCGCAACGCACAAACAAAAACCACCGCCTAAGCAAATTAAGCGGTGGAAGGAGTTGTAAGCTGTATAGTAGTTATAGCTTTTTGCCCTTGATAGCTTCCCAATAGGCTTTTGCGGATTGTTCGGTTTTATTGTTCCCAAATTCATAGTATTTTGCATTTTTTAAATCATCGGGCAAATACTGTTGCTCCACATAGTCATTGGGGTAATCGTGGGGGTACTTATAGCCTTTAAACAATGGGGCAACCAAATGGATAGGCGTTTCTTGACCCTTGCCGTTTTTAATGTCCTCGCTTGCTTTTGCAATCGCTAAATATGCGGTGTTGGACTTCGGCGCGGTTGCCAGCATAATGGCGCAGTTAGCAAGAGGGATTCTTGCCTCGGGCAAGCCAAGCTCGCGGGCGCTTTGACATAATGCGTATGTAATTTGCGCCGCCTGTGGATAGGCAAGACCTATATCCTCACTTGCGATAACCTGTAGCCTCCTGCAGGCGGAAATTATATCTCCTCCCTCAAGCAGCCTTGCAAGGTAGAAAACCGCCGCGTCGGGGTCGGAGCCGCGGATTGATTTTTGCAAGCCTGAAAGGAGATTGTGATGTACATCACTGTCCCTGTCAAACATTCCTGCGGAAACAGAGGGTATAAACTCCCTTGCCACGCTTTCGGTGATTTCATCATCACTTGCAAAATAAGCACCCTCAAAAAGGGTAAGGGCGTGTCTTACATCACCGCCTGCGCAGGATGCCAAAAATTCAAGGGCATCATCTCCTGCTGTCTTACTTAAAGAGTTTTCCTCATTTAAAGCCGCCAAGGCTCTTTTAAGCACAGGCACAATCTCCTTTGCGCTAATATGCTTAAACTCAAAAACGGAGCAGCGGGAAATAAGCGCATCGTAAATTGCAAAATAAGGGTTTTCGGTGGTGGATGCAATTAATGTTACGCGGCCGTCCTCAATAAACTCAAGGAGAGATTGCTGTTGCTTTCTGTTAAAATACTGTATTTCATCAAGGTATAGCAAAATACCTTTAGAGGAAAAGACGGAATTTGCTTGGGCAATAACCTCCTTGATATCCGAAAGGGAGGCGGTGGTTGCGTTCAGCTTAAAAAGCTCCATACCTGAGTTTTTGGCAATAATGTTTGCAACCGTTGTCTTGCCCGTGCCGGGAGGACCGAAAAATATCATATTGGAAATCCTGCCCGAGCTTATCATCCTTGTTATTACACCGCGAGCGGAAACAAGGTGTGCCTGCCCTGCCACCTGCGAAAATGAGGAGGGACGGAGCAAATCTGCAATTGGCTTGTTGTTCATATATACCTCTTAAATTTGTCAAATCATACATAAATTATTTTATCATAGTTAGTAACAAAAATCAATATAATAAAGTAATAAAGGAGAATTGACTATGAAAGAAAATGAGGATATCAGCATAAGAGAAGCAATAAAGGTCTTAACACTGTTTTTCATACTATCGGTTGTTTCAATGGTGATGATTTATTCAAAATTTGAACAAGGGGTCGAGGATTTTTGGGAAAACAGGGAGGAATATAAAAACACGGTTTTGGACAGCGAAATTTTTGACCTAATCGACCTTGATAATGTGAAAACGACGGATGGAGTGTCTGATTTTGATGCGGAAGCCAAGGTTAATGAGTATATAGAAAGCGGTGGAGAGGAGCAGGTGTTTTCGTCATTTTTCGATACACTGTGGCAAAAATAGCAAATGGAGGGCTTTAGCGAAAAAGTAGGTATTTTAGCCCTGCTTGTCACAACATTGAGCTTAGGCACATCCCCTCACCCAATCATTCTGATTTTCTCATATTTGATCCACGAGCTTGGACATTTGGTTTTTTCATCTCTTGCAGGCGCAAAGCTGAAAAAGCTTAAGATAGGGCCCTTGCACCTAAGCATTTCCTATGACACAAGCGGTCTTACATATAAAAGGGAAATTTTAGTTCAATTAGGAGGCATAGCCTTTAACCTTTTCTTTGCCCTTTGTGCCCTTGCCTTGCCAATAAAGGGTAACGGGGCGGAGTTCTTTATAGTGAGCAATTTTTCCTTAGCCGCAATGAACCTTTATCCCGTGTCAATATTAGACGGCGGAGGTATACTTAAAAATGTGTTTTCCCTATTTTTGTCGGGGGGAGTGGCTGAAAAAGCCTCGCGCACAGTGTCCTTGGTGTGCGGAATTCTTATGTGGCTTGTGGCGGTTTATTTGCAAATAATATTTAAGTCAAACCTGTCATTGTTCATTATATCCGTGCTATTGCTTGTTGAGCTTTGCTTTTCTTACTCATAGAGTAAAATCAACATAAATTCACCAAGCACTCGCACACGTGTGCGATTTTATAAAAAAATGTAATTTTTTTGCCCGTAACTATTGCACTGTGTGATGTTTTTTGATATAATGCAATTGATTTATCATTTTTCGACAGGTAAAGACGATACCTGTCAGTATAGATCAATCTATGAAAGAACGGGGAAAGAAATGAACGAAAAAAAGATCATTGAGCTTAAGAATGTAGCTAAGTCCTACGACGGTGAGATAATTCTTGACCACATTAATCTTGATGTTCACGAAAAGGAGTTTATGACTCTTTTGGGACCAAGCGGCTGTGGAAAAACAACTACTCTTCGTATTATCGCAGGCTTCGTTACACCAGATACAGGAGACGTGGTATTTGACGGCGTTAGAATTAACGATATCCCGGCATATAAGCGCCATGTAAACACCGTATTCCAGAAATATGCATTGTTTCCGCATCTAAATGTTTATGAAAACATTGCTTTTGCTCTTCGATTGAACAAGGTATCAGAAGAAGAAATTTTTGAAAGAGTTACAGAAATGCTCGCTATGGTTAACCTTCGCGGCTTTGAAAAGAGAGATGTTAACCTTCTTTCGGGCGGTCAGCAACAGCGTGTTGCCATTGCCCGCGCTTTAATCAACAAGCCAAAGGTGCTTTTGCTTGACGAGCCCCTTGGCGCCCTTGACCTAAAGCTTCGCAAGGATATGCAGAACGAGCTTAAAAATATACAGAGAAAAACAGGCATTACCTTTATTTATGTTACCCACGACCAGGAGGAGGCGCTTTCTATGTCCGACACCGTTGTGGTAATGGCAGACGGTAAAATACAGCAGATTGGCACTCCAACCGACATATATAATGAGCCGGAAAACGCCTTCGTTGCTGACTTTATCGGCGAAAGTAATATAATTGACGGTATTATGCTTGATGACTATAAGGCTAAATTCTCAGGTCACGAGTTTGTTTGTCTTGACAAGGGCTTTGAGAAAAACGAGCGTGTTGATGTTGTTGTCCGCCCTGAGGATGTGGATGTTGTCCCTCCCGAAAAGGGTATGCTTACAGGCGTTGTCACCTCCGTTACCTTCAAGGGCGTTCACTATGAAATTATCGTAAACATCAATAATTTCAAGTGGATGATACAGTCAACAGACTATGTGGAGCCAAACCAAAAGATTGGTATTTACATTGAGCCTGATGCAATTCACATTATGAAAAGGTCTGAATATTCAGGTCAATTTGGAGATTACTCGTCCTTCAGTGATGAGCTGGACAAGCTATCCGATGTAACAGAGGAGGAAGAGTAATAAAATGACAAAAAAGAGCTTTATGCAAAAGGCGGCCGCTGCCCCCCACGTTGTTTGGGCGGTGCTGTTCATAATAGCTCCCTTGATATTTGTTGTTTATTATGCCTTTACCGACAAGGACGGTGCATTTACCTTTAGCAATATTACCGAGCTTATGCAGGCAAGCTACCTTGAAATCTTTTTAAGGAGCCTTTGCTTCGCCTTCTTAGCAACGGTTATTTGCTTGATTATTGCATATCCAATTGCGTATTTTATGGCTAAGGCAAAGCCAAAAACCCAAAAAATACTTATAATGCTTGTTATGCTGCCACAGTGGCTCAACTTCCTAATCCGCACCTATTCTTGGATGGCGCTTTTGGAGGACACAGGCATTATCAACTCTATTTTGGGTGTTTTCGGCATCGACCCCATACATATGATAAACACATCGGGAGCCGTTATTTTGGGTATGGTATATAACTACCTGCCTTATATGATTATTCCACTTCATTCCGTTATAAGCAAGATCGACCCTAAGCTCTTAGAGGCGGCGGCTGACCTTGGCTGTAGCCCCTTAAAGGTTATAACAAAGGTGGTTTTGCCACTTAGCGTTTCGGGCATTATTTCGGGTGTAACAATGGTGTTCGTTCCGTCAATCAGTACCTTCTACATTTCACAAAAGCTTGGCGGAGGTAACTTTGACCTAATCGGTGATACCATTGAAAGGCAGTTCCAAACCGCCTACAACTATAACCTCGGTGCCGCTATGTCCTTTGTGCTTATGCTGATTATTATTGTCAGCATGGCAATAATGAACAGGTACTCAGGTGAGGATGACGGGGGTGTTATAGTATGAAAAAGAGTAAAATCTTCGGTAACATCTATACCGTCCTTGCATTCATCTTTCTGTATATGCCAATTGCGGTTTTGGTAATTTTCTCCTTTAACGCATCTGACAGTACAGGAAATATTACAGGCTTTTCACTTAAGTGGTACGGTGAGCTTTTTAGCGATGCCGCCACACTAAACGCACTTAAAAACACGCTTATCCTTGCAATTTTGTCCTCCATAATTGCCACCGTTATCGGTACAATGGCATCCTACGGTATTAACAAAATGCAAAATAAGCACATAAAGAGTGCAACTATGTCAGTTACAAAAATACCTATGATAAACCCTGAAATCGTTGTAGGTATTTCAATGATGCTTTTGTTCGTGTTCGTTGGCGGCATTGTGGGCTCACAGTCAAGCCTTGGCTTTGGCACTGTTTTGATTGCCCACATCACCTTCAATTTGCCTTATGTTATACTTTCCGTTTTGCCTAAGTTTAAGCAAATGGACAAGTCATTGCCTGAGGCGGCGCAGGACTTAGGCTGTACCCCCCTTCAGTCATTTTTCAAGGTTGAGCTGCCTGCTATTTTGCCGGGTGTTGTTTCGGGCTTGATTATGGCATTTACCTTATCCCTTGACGACTTTGTTATAAGCTATTTCACAATAGGCAGCGGCTTTGAAACCTTACCTATCAGAATTTACTCAATGACAAAGAAGCGCGTTACTCCCGATATGTACGCCCTGTCAACACTTATCTTTGTGTCTATCCTTGTTCTTTTACTCATCTCCAACCTTACCTCTGACAAGAGCAGAGAAAAGATGTCCAAAAAGGCAAAGAAGATAACCAAAATAGTTGTTGGCTCCCTCTTTGGTGTGATTGCGGCTGTTACAATCGTAGTGTTTATCGTTTCCGCCTCCACAGAAACCCTTACCCTTAATGTATATAACTGGGGTGAGTATATTTCCGACGGCGGTGAGGACACCCTGGATGTTAACCAAAAATTCGAGGAGTATTATGAGGATTGGTACTTCAAAAAGTATAATAAGCGCGTTAAGGTTAACGTAAATTACACAACCTATGCAAGCAACGAGGATTTGTACGCAAAAATCAAAAGCGGCGCGGCGGATTACGATATTATCGTTCCCTCCGACTATATGGTTGAGCGACTTAAGTCCGAAGGACTTTTGCAGACTATTGACTTAAGCAAAATCCCCAACTATGAAAATATTTCGGAGCAGTTTAGAAACCCCTATTACGATAACGGAAAAGAGAAGTACTCCGTTATGTATACCTACGGTATTGTCGGTATTGTCTATAACAAGGACAAGATAAATGATGATGACCTTGCTAAAATCGAGGCAGGTGAGGCAGGCTGGGAGCTTCTTTGGGATGAGGACTACAAGGGTCAAATCCTTCAGTTCAATAACGCCCGTGACGCCTTCGGCGTTGCTATGTACTCTCTCGGTATTGATGTGAACAACGCAACCGATGCTGAGTGGCAAAAGGCATACGAAAGGCTTAAGGAGCAAAAGCCATTAGTGCAGAGCTATGTTATGGACGAGATATTTAATAAAATGGAGGGTGGCGAGGCTGCCTTGGCGGCATACTACGCAGGCGACTGCCTTTCTATGATAGAAAGGGCGGCGGAGGCAGGCGTTAACCTTGGCTTCTACTATCCCAAAACCAACGGTAAATATGTCACCAACATTTTTGCAGATGCAATGTGCATTCCAAAGAGCGCCACAAATGTGGAGCTTGCCCACGCGTATATTAACTATATGCTTAGTGAGGAGCCTGCGGTTGCAAATGCGGAATACCTGTATTACGGCTCACCAAACAAGCTTGTTGTGAACAACGGGGACTATATTGATTACCTTGGAGATGACTACGGTGTTATATACCAAGAGGAATTTGAGTCCCAGCTTGATTATATGTTTGAAACCTATGCATACAGGAGCTTGCCCGATGAAAAGCTAAAGCTTCAAAACAACCTATGGGAAACACTTAAGGTTGGCTCTGATTCCTTCGACAGCGGTATTTATGTCATCTGCGGTGTTATTGCCGCAGTGCTTATCGGCTTTGGCGTATATTGCTACATTATTAAGCGTAAGCGCAGAAGACTGTATTGGAATACGCAAAAGGAAGCAAGCAAAAAATAATACTTTCCCCCAAGCTATCCAAGCGGTAGCTTGGGGCTTTCTTTTTTTACTTGATTTCGCTTGAACGAAGGGAGAATAAAACAAATATTTCGCTTGAACGAAAATATAATCTGTTGCAAATTTCGCTTGAACGAAGCGCATAAGCGCCGAAAAATAAAGCTCTTTCCGCCTTTTGCCTTTACGGCATATACCAAAACCGTAAAAAAAGTACAGATGTATGTAGCCTGATACGTACATCGTTGGTACAAAAAAATATGGACAAAAAAACCGTTTTGGGGTGGTGTTTTTTCACCGAGATTTCCTGTATAATCTTATCAGTAAGCAAGAAAGGAGAGCCTTATGAAAACGGTAAAGGATGGCGATCTTTACAGGGTTGTTGAGCTGTACGGAAAAAGCTTTGAGCTTCGGTACGGCTACTACGAGGAGTACGAAAGGGAAAAATGCGACCCCGTCCCCATATATCCCGATTTTAGAAAAAGTCCGGTATATACAAATGAAGGCTTTCCCTTCGTTACCCAAATGCAGGAGCTGTGTCAGCACGGCGAGAGCAGATTTGAGGATGGGTGCTGTGTAGATTGCAGGTATTTTGAAAACGGGGAAGAGCTGATAGGAATTTGTAAGAGCCCCAAAAACAAAAAGCATATAATGAAATAGCAAAGCGAAATTTAGGAGATTAATATGGAAAACAGGCTTACAAGAATATTTAAGATAATGGTGGCAATGCTGGCAATTCTTTTGCTCGGCGTAATTGGCGGCTTCCTTACAACAGTCGGTGCGGAGGAGCTTCCCGAGGGCACCTTAATAGTAGAAACCGAAAACAAAAAAACATACGTTTTCTCTCCTGACGGATATAAAGCCGAGAATGAGGCGTTCGTGTCCCATACAGGACCGTATCTAATCTACGGTGAGGCAAGCCGTGATATTAGCTTTACCTCAAGCGGCGGTGAGCCCGTAACCTACGATGTTATATTTCACACATGGACGGCATGGGCGGAAGAATGGTACGGAATTTTTGGTGTTGAAACAGGGGTTACATTAAACATAACCGTGTACGGAAGCTGTACTTTAAAAGGCTTTAATCATCCGGGAATTTCCGTAGGAGAAAGGCATGTGGGGGCTTCTATGCCTGTTGTTAACTTCACAATCGCGGAGAACAGCTCCATTACAATTGGAAACCAATATTATGAAACAGAAACGTGTGTTGCAGACGGCGTTGAGATTAGTATAAACGGTGAAGCAACCTCCAGCTTGGACTTGAGTAGCAGTGATTGGCGCAACAATACAACTCTTGTGCTTTCAAGGGGCGAGAAAACCGGCCACAAAACGGTATATAGCTATGTGGATGATGCAACCTGTAGAATGACCTGTGATAGCTGTGATTGGGTTGCCAAGGATGTTAATCACCAAATCGAAAACCTTGCCTTGGAGTCCACAGATGAAAATTATGGGCTAAAGCATGCGGCAAAATGTGTAATGTGCGGTCATGTTTACTTTGTTGAGAATCACAGTATTAGGTATAATACCAATGAGCAACAGCACATTGCATATTGCAATGATTGCAATTACTTCGAGAATTTTACTGACCATACATTTGACAGTACAGGCTGTACTGTGTGCGGCATTACGTACATTGCCGAGCATACAGTTGATGGGGAGGCAACAAAATATCTTACGATTGATGCATTAACTGAGGTGGTAAAGGAAAAGGGCGGATTAGTTACTCTTCTTAAGAATATAGAAGAACATTACTATGAATTTGAAGCAGACACAACTAATCTTGTAATCGATTTGGCAGGGTATAAGCTTAGCGGCGTTAATATGGAAGTAGCAGTTGGCGGCTCCATAAAAGTGATAGATTCCTCTCAAGCCAAAACAGGAATGCTGATAGGAAGAGGTTATTACAATAATAACATAGAAGGAGAACTCATAATAGATGGCGTAACTTTGGAAAATATCGCAATTCGTGTACAAAACGGGGGAAGAACTACGCTTTCTAATGCTATACTTAATGACAAATGCATCTTAGTTATGAGTGACGGCTTGTCAATTGTAATTACAAATGTTACCTCCAACGGTGAGCTTGAAATTAGTATAAATGCAAGGGAAAATAAAGGAGTAAAAATAGTCAGCGGCGCATTTAAAAAGCTTAAAACTGTAAATCCGTACGGTCAAAATATATCCGTAAATACGCTTCTTGAAGCGGGTTATGCGTTTGCGGGCGAAAACGGCATTCTTGACGGTTCAAAAGACACCATAAGCAATGTTACCGCAATAGTTTCCCACGGTGAGCATACTATAGATTCATATCATAACGATGTGGGAACCCACTGGGTAGGCTGCAGCTGCGGATATGCTGAAGAAAATGTGGAAAAGGAAGCTCACTCAATGAACGAAAGCAACATTTGTCCCGTGTGCAAAGCTGAGATTGAGGCATTGGTTGTTGGCGGTGAAGACGTAAAATATTTTACAACCGTTAAAGGTGCGGTAGATTATGCAAACACCGTGGCAGTGGCGGAGGTTAGGCTATGCCGTGATGCCACATTTGATCAATTATATATTAGAAGCAATATAACCTTGGAGCTTAATAATCATAAATTAACATCAACTGTTGACAGGATATATGTTTACGGCAGGCTTGGGATTATAGATAAGAGTGAAGGAAAGCAAGGCGGCATCTATGCCAAAAGTGAAGACGGCTATATCATAAATGTTTATGACAAAGCGCAGCTTAGAGTAGTTAACGTAGAAGTGTCAGGAATTATTCACTCACCCACCGCTGAGGAAGGAATTTTGATAGAAATTTCAGGTGGCAAATTTACAGGCGCAAATAAATTCAGACTTGGCGATGGCACAAAGCTGCACATTTCAGGTGGCTTGTTTGAATGTAAAGAGTCGGTAATAGATTTGGGCTGGGGCTCGAGAATTGAGCTTGTAATCACAGGCGGAGAATTTAAAAACTGCACTATTCTGGGCAGGTACGATGAAGAAACAAGCTCCTTTGATTTTGACGGAATTTTGAGCAATGTCGGCAATTGTAAAATTTTTATAATCACAGAAAACGGCACGAGAGTTACATTTGATGACATAACTAAGTACTACGAGGGAACAATGCTCGTAGCACACGAAATGTATGTGTTGAAAAAGGACGAGAAGTGCCATTATTATGAATGTACAGAATGTGAAATTATGCTATCAAGCATGCTTGAGCATACCCCGTCATACGCACTGTCACAGGAGGATGCGTCATTGCATACCGCCGAATGTGCAATATGCAAATTTGATATGGGCACAAGTGAGCATAGCGGCGGCACAGCAACCTGTACAGAGGGCGCGGTGTGTCAGCATTGTAATACCATATACAGTGAGCCGCAGGGTCATAAATACGATAATGCCTGCGATGCTGAGTGTAACAATTGTGGAAATACGCGTCAAACAAGCCATAATTATGATAATGCGTGTGATACCGTGTGTAACAAATGCGGCGCAACACGAAAAGTGAGCCACAAGTATGATAAAGACGGTAAGTGTACAGTGTGCGGCGCCACAGGCGGCAATGCACCCGCATCTGAAATCGGTACAGGCGCCATAGTCGGCATTGTTCTTGGCTCGACTGCCGTAGGCGGCGGTATAATATTTGCAATTATCTGGTTCATTTTAAGAAGAAAAAAACGCCTCTTGAAATAATCAGTTTAATTACTCTCCCTAAATGTCCGTAAGGACAAAAAAGACTGTTGCTTTTATGCGGCAGTCTTTTTTATTTTACATTTTTCAAAGCTCCTTGAATTTTTACGAAATTTTTACAATATTATTGAAAAATTGCATAATTAATGATATAATGTAATAAAATAGTGCATTTGCACAAGAAGGAGGAAATTATGAACAAATTTGCGAAGCTTCTCGGCTATGATCCTGTTGAGAAGCAAACAAACGTCAAAACAGAAATCATTGCCGGCATCGTTACATTCTTGGCAATGGCGTATATTTTGACAGTTAACCCCGCGCAGATCCTTGTTGGTATGGAAAACGCCGGTGCTTATTGGCCTTCCGTATTTATGGCAACTGCAATCGGCGCGGTAATCGGCACACTTTTAATGGCATTCGTGGCTAAAATGCCGCTTGCACAGGCATCAGGTATGGGTCTTAACTCATTGCTTGGCGGTCTCATTGCAATGTGGGCAGCAACCAGCTACGGCGTTCGCTTTACAATCGGTCAGGCGTTCGCTATGGTTCTTATCTCAGGTATTATTTTCTTGCTTTTGTCTGTTGTAAAAATCAAGGGCAAGACCTTCCGTGAGCTTGTGTTTGACGGTATGCCTGTTGCGGTAAGGAGCGCTATCTCAGTTGGTATCGGCTTGTTCATTGCATACATCGGCTTCCAAAACGCAGGTGTAGTTGTTTTCAATTCATACACACAGGTTGGCTTTGTTGATCTTACAAACTGGGGTCTTCAAATAGTTAACTACGGTAACCCACCAGCCTTCGCTGCAAAGACAGCAGTTGTTGCTCTTATCGGCTT
Organism: Clostridia bacterium; assembly: GCA_017452475.1. Taxonomy (GTDB): domain Bacteria; phylum Bacillota; class Clostridia; order Oscillospirales; family CAG-272; genus RGIG2000. Next base: position 57,960 of record JAFTMJ010000003.1, read on the forward strand.
GTTCTTAATAGCTATTCTTGACAAGCTTAAGGTTAAGGGCTCTGTTATTTTCGGTATTCTTGGCGCAACAATCGTTGGTATTCCTTTCGGCGTTACAAACATCGATGCTCTTACAAATGCAGAGGGCTGGATGTTCTGGAAGAACTTTGCTAATTTCTTCACAAGTGAAAACAGTGTTTTCTGTTCCTTCACCGATGTGTTTAAGACAGGCTTCCCATCAGAGTCCATATTCACAGTTATCATGGTTATCATTACTATGTGTATGATTGATATGTTCGATACTATGGGTACAATCGTTGGCTGCTGTGGCGGTAACAGGGTTCTTTCTGATGAGAACGATAAGCCACACAACTACGGCAAGATTATGATGTCCGATGCTATCGCTACCTGCGCAGGCGCAGTAGTTGGTACATCCACAGTTACAACCTTCGTTGAGTCAGGCGCAGGCGTTAGCGCAGGCGGCAGAACAGGCTTGACAGCACTTTCAACAGCTTGTATGTTCTTCCTTGCTATGTTTGTTATGCCTATCTTCCAGGTTATCCCATCAGCTGCAACCGCGTCAGCTCTTATCTATGTTGGCGTTCTTATGATGAAGAACAACATTAAGAGTGTTGATTTCTCAACCGCTATTAACGCAACAAGCGCATTCTTGACAATAGTTGTTATGGTTCTTTCATACTCTATTACTAAGGGAATCGGTGTTGGCTTGGTTTCCTACACTGTTATGAGCGCAATCTTGTATCTTGTTGAGCTTATCATTGCTTGCGTTAAGAAGACAGAGAAGCCAAAGTGGAATATTTCTGTTATTTCAATAATAGTTTCACTTCTATTCTGCGTATACTTCTTTGTTCCAACAAACCTTTTCTAAAATAAAAAAACGCATTAAGCCTTGCGCTTAATGCGTTTTTTTTATTTTGCAGGGATATCGTAAACGGATATTACACAAATATCCTTTAAAAGCTCATCTGCACATATGTCAGTTTTAGCAAAAATCTTATAAGGCTTGTCTGTTGGCAAATCAAAGTAGTTGTCACTTAGCACAAGGTCGTGGTGCTTAAAGGAAATTTCCACGCTCTTTGCAAGAGCGCAGGCAGAAAGGGTAAAGCATACTCCCTCATCCGTTTTTTCTGCCTCAATATGTATTTTCGGGTCAAGGAGCTTAAAGTGCTTGGGCTTTTTGCCAAGCTCCACATTTCTTGAAACAAGCTCGCCTTGATTATTATAAAGCTCTGCGTAAAAATATGTGTCACGCATTCCGTCAAAGTCAGTGTTGGAAAAAGCGGCAGCATCCAAGGAGAAAAGGGCATTAACCGCCACAGGCACACGCTTTTCCCAAAGTAGAGTGAAGTCGTTTTTCATAACTCCTACAACAATGTAACCGTCAAATGTGGAAAGGCTTTCATTTGCAATATTAACGGTTATGCTCTCGCCCTCGTTAAAAAGACCTAAAGCAATAGTCTGGTAGAACCGCCTTGCAAAATAGTGTAGTGCCTTGTACCTGCCATAGTAGTCAATGCTTGACCAGGAGGCAACGGGCCAGCAATCGTTTAATTGCCAGTAGATGGAGCCCATGGTGTAGCCACGGCACCTTCTGAAATGCTCAACGCCGTACCTCATTGCATTTGCTTGGTTTAGCTGAGAGGCATAAACTGTCATTTCCAAATTCTTTGGCAGGGGGTATTCCTCCGCCAAGTAACGTATGAGCTTTACGTTTCCGTGCCAATGCTTTTGGTGCATCTCCATAGTGTAGGAAAGAGGATTTAGCTCATCCTGCGGGCAAAAATCATATACTGTCTTAATGGAAGGCAAGCTTTCAAAGCCATATTCGGAGCAGAAGCGGAATTTGTGGCGTCTGTACTCATAAAGCTCGCATCCGCCGTTCCAAACATCCCAAAAATGAACATCTCCGCGGGTATAATCCTTAGGATTGCTGAAATTGCCTCCCGAGGTGGGGCTTGATGATGTATAGGAAATCTGCGGCGCTATTTTGGCGCACATCGTAGGGAGCAGGTCCTCATATAGCCTTAGGTAATCTGCGCGCACCTGTGGATCATCACCGTCTGTATCCTCCCAAAAGCAAAGAGCCTCCTCCATTTCGTTGTTGCCGCAGAGAACACCTAAGCAGGCGTGGTGGCGGATTCTTTTCACATTGTACTCAGCCTCCGCCATAATCTCCCTTTCAAATTCAGGTCGTAGCCAAACATTGGCGCAGGCAACCATAAAGTCCTGCCAAACAATAAGTCCGTACCTGTCGCATAAATCGTAAAAATAATCCTCGGGGTAAAAGGCGCCGCCCCAAATTCTTATGCAGTTAAAATTGGCAAAAATACAGTCCTGTATAAGCCCTTCGGTGCGCTCCTTGCTTAGGCGAGAGGTCAGGCTGTCCATTGGCACCATATTTGCACCCATTGCAAATATTTTTATGCCGTTTACCTTGAAGCAAAATTCCTGTCCGTATTCGTCATCCTCGCGGCTTAATCCAAGGGTGCGTAAGCCCACGGTCTTGGTCACTCTGTCAATGCATTCATTTCCCTTGTAAAGGCAAAACTCCAAGTCATATAAATTCTGCTCGCCGTACCCGTTTGGATACCACAGGCGAGGGCTTTCAAAGGTATATTCACCTTGTCCGTTAATAAGCTCAACTCTTTGTCCCTCAACCACGCAAAAAGTCTGTAAATAAGACACAGAGTGGCGTGTTTTACATTCAAGAAAAACCCTAACCTTGCCGTTTTCGTGGTATTGCGTTATTTCAATATCCCCAAGCCTGTCATCGTTGTAGCACTCAACAGTTACCTTGCGGAAAATACCCATATTGGGAAGGGTTGGTGCCCAGTCCCATCCCGACATATAAAGCGCCTTTCTTAAATGCGCCGCGCCGGGTACTGTATCTCCGTTTGTATACAAATGGTGGCTTTTTTCCATTTTTTCAAAATACTCTAAAGGACTTTTGAAAAAGAGGCGAATTTCGTTTTTCTCCCTTGCCAATCCTCGTATGTTGTATTCATACATTCTGTGCATATTGAAAACACTGTCAAGCAGTGTGCCGTTGAAGTAAATATCGCATATGGTGTCAAGCCCGTAAAAGCGAAGCTCAATATGCTCCCGCAAAAGCTCATCCTTAGTAAGGTCAACGGTGGTGTAAAAAACGCAGTCATTGCGGGAGAGTTGGCTCAGTCTCTCCTCGTTTGTGCCATAGTAAGGCTCCTCTATTATTTTGTGGTCAAGCAGTACACTGTACATATCACAAGGCACAGTACATTCAAGTCCACTGTGCGCCATAAAATCCATTTTCCAATTCTTAATTTCCATAAAACCCCTCCAAAAAGAGCAATATATACATACTTTACCACAAAACCGAAAGCATTTCAATGACATTGAGCATAAATTATCATTTGAATTCAACTTTTTAAAGCAAAAAGGCGACCTGCATTTACGCAGCTCGCCATTACTTTGACTTGAATTAATGTACAAAATGTGATATAATAACAAAAAAGGAAATTTTTGGAGTGTGATATGAATTGAACGGAAAGAACTATTCTATCCCTTTTGGAATGGTGTTTAAAAGGTATTATTGTTCCAAATGCGGAACTAAGCTTGAAAAAGAAAAAACACATCGTGTGGTCACAAAGGATGATAAGGATTATTATCAATATCATGAATTAGGAAATTTACCGCAAATAGACTATGACGTGTATGAATATAGATTCAAATGCCCATCTTGTCAATCAAGGATATCGTTTAACGAGCAATGCGTTATTGAAAGAATTCAAAAAAAGCAACGCCAAAAAGCTCTGTCATCCACAGAAATAAAAGAGAATTATAGAGAATGTAAGCGAAAAAATGACAAAAGAGTTTTGTGGAGAAATATAATAATTTCTGTAATTATGGGCTTGATTGTCTTTGCAGCATCCTATTTATTCAGTAGCGACAAAAGCTTTGAAAATCTTTGGAAATATGTCCTTATTTCTGCCGTTTTAATCGTCTTTATGGTAGTGTGTAGCATAAAAGGGTACAATGGTAGCCATAAGATGAAAATCAATAAAACATATTCCTATGAAAAAGAATCTTTATATAAAAAGATACATGCATATTCATCGCATAACAGAAAGCTAATCGAGGCTTCTGAAAAATGCCACTGCTTTTATTGTAAAGGTAGTATGAATAGCAGAGAAATAGTAGAATATATTGACCAAGGGCAAACCGCAATATGCCCAAAATGTGGAATCGATGCCATAGTGCCCGATGGTATCGATGAGAAAATAGACGATGCTTTGATTAACGAAATGCACGAATATTGGTTTTAACACTAAAATGACACCTTGCGGTGTCCACTTCGTAGTGGATAAAGATAGATGGAAACACTAGCAAAGAAGGATAAAACAAAATGTCTAAAAAAAGGTTTTCTGTGAATATGGCGGACAAAATTGCACTTGTCATCTTAAGTAGCATTCCGTTTGTAGGTGCATTGTGTTTGTTTTTTAGTTACTATTTAGACGGTATTGGCTATATGTATCACAGACAAGACGCTGTTGACGCATTTTGCTGGGCTTGTGTAATTATTGCTTTATTACTTGCACTATTTATTTCAGTAATCGTATTTATGTTCAAGGGAAAGCGTGGTGTTAAAGCTACTTGTGCCATATTGCTGATTATATCCATTCCTGTATCTGTATGTGCAAGCTTAGCGGGGTTTGTCTGCAGCTTTTTCGGCAATGGTTGCTCTTATACTGATGATATTGCAAATTATGGAAAATATGACCGTGAAAACCCCATTGCATATTTTCCGCAAAGCATCACAAAAGATATGACTGTTATTGATTTTTCATATTTTTATAGGTATATTGATACACATCAAACAGATATATACCTTGAGGTTAAATTTTCCGATAGAATCACTATGGAAAAATATTTGAATACGGCAAAAGCAGCTTTTTCGCAAAAGGGCTTTATAGAATATAAAAACCCATATAATTCAAAATATACCGATATAGTTGAAAATAACAGTGTGAAATATTCAGATGGTTATTGTGCTTCAAGTATAGAATTTGACGGAGATGCGGATTACAAATATGTTGAAATGACATACTATTCGGTTTCATATTCTTATGACGAATTAACAGTAATATATAATTATACAGATATAGGAAGCGACATAAAATGCGGAAACTCCCCCGACAACGGCGAATATTATCCGCGCTTTCTTGCTCGTTTCAATGTAGAGTGGAGCAAAGCTAATAATTTTTCCCAAAAATGCAAAATATAAAGGAGACAAGAGACAGAAAACAGTTTTTGTCTCCTTTTTTAACATCAAATTGATACCGTTTCGGTTAATTGTTGATAAGAGAAAAAATGTAATCATTGATACGTTCCCCTTGAAAATGAGTTGCAACGAGCCTTTTGCTAGCGAGCCCACGAGAACCCCCAAAACTCATTCTTCGTGTTGGGGAACCCCTACCAACGCCTTTCGTCGCACTTGCGAACTCTATTCGTGGCAAAGCCACGAGCAGAAGTTCGAACGATGATTCATAGCCAACAAAAAAGACAGGCACAAGACCAATATCATTAAGATAAGAAACGACAAAAAATAGAAAAAGCACCTATCAAAGATTTAACGCGATGATAGGTGCAATTTTTTTGTAAAATAGGTATGACAAAAAAGAGGCAGTGAAAAACTGTCAAAAAAATATTGCAAAA
>JAFTMJ010000033.1 GCA_017452475.1 Clostridia bacterium
TTCTCATTTAAAACTGCTTGCATCTCCGAACGAATAAATCCGTAGAGGATTTTTTCGAGCTTTGGCGCAGACAGTTAAAAAACTTTCAAGGCAAAGGTCGGAGAAAGGCTCACGGATTTATCGTTCCGAGACAAATGGGTTTGATTCCCGTAAGGCTAAGGAAAAGCGGTATACCCAAGAGGAGTTTGCGGTGTGTTGTAACTATGCTGATGACAGCGCTTTACGCAAAAGATTGAGAAATGGGCTTGATATTGATACCGTTATTGAATTTTGCAGGTACCTTGATACAGACCCAAAATCTTTCTTTAATTCTTTATGTGAAGAAAGTATTCATTAAGAAAACAACAGGTCCCAAAGTGGACCTGTTTTCTCGTCTTATAGGATGCTATAATAAAATAAAGAAACAAAGGAAAGGAAACATACAATGTCAAAATATACAGTTAGTGAGCTATGGGACGAATTTATAGGAGAGGATGTAGTTGAGGCAGAGGATGAGGCAGGTAGAATATTTAAAAAATCTGCAATAAACAATCCAAACAGCCGCTACCATCCAACCATCGACCACATAAGACCTCTGTCAAACGGCGGAAAGGATGTTAAAGAAAACATCAGCATTTGCAACCGCATCACCAATCAAGAAAAAGGAAATAAATGGCCGCATTGGAAAACCAACGGCAGGCATTTTCACGGCGAAAAAATCAAGTATACCCAAAACGGTTATCGAAAGATTGAGGATATATAATAGTTAGTCGCACGCCAAAGAGCGTGCGGCTTTTTTTGTAAAAATATTGAAAATACAGGTGAGGTGTGATATACTGAAATCAGTACATTTGAATTAAAATTAAAGGAAGGAAAAAGAAATGAAGCAGGAAAATTCAAGAAAAATAAAGCTACTTAAAATGTGGGAGATTTTAAAAACCGAAACCGATGAGGAGCATCCCATAACCACCCCCGACCTAATTGACCGCCTTGCCAAGGAGGGTATAGAGGTTGACAGAAAAATTTTGTATGCCGATATCGACCTTTTGAACAAATACGGATACGAGGTTATAACCGAGAGGGGAAGGAGCAATGTGTACTATGTTGAGGACCGTTCCTTCGACCAGTCCGAGGTGCGCATTTTAATGGATGCGGTTCAGTCCTCCTCCTTCATAACAGAAAAGAAAACAAAGGAGCTTGTCAACAAGCTCTCAACCCTTGCAGGCAGTAAAAGGGGCGAGCTTTTAAAGGAGAATGTAACAAAGTACTTCACCGTAAAGTCCACAAACGAGGCTATTTTTTACTCCGTTGACACCATTGTCCGCGCCATAAAGGGCAAAAGGAAAATATGCTTTAACTACTTTGATTTAAGCATTGAGGGCAAGCATAGCTTTAGAATGGATAAGGAAAACCCAAGGGAAAAGCGGCTCTACCTTGTAAACCCCGTTGCCACCATTGTGGATAACGGTCAGTACTACTTGGTGTGCTATGATGATAAGCACGGGGGAGAGCTGGCAAATTACCGCATCGACCGTATGGATAAGGTAACCGCCACAGATGAGAAAATTTCAGAAAACAAAAAGGTAGATATAAAGAAATATAAGCTCCAGCAATTTGAAATGTTCGGCGGCGATGTTAAGGAGGTTACCTTCATAGCAAGCAAGAGCCTAAAGGATGTGCTTTTCGATAAATTCGGCAGCAATATCAAGCTCCGCGAAAGGGATGAAAAAACCTTGCATTGCACCGTCACCGTTCAGCAAAGCCCAATTTTCATAAATTGGTGCTGCTCCTTCGGCAAGCAGCTCAAGGTCATCTCCCCACCCAGCACCATCGCCGAAATCAAAAAGCACTTAGCCGAAACCGCCGAGCAGTATGAATAATATGCCGTAAATAAAGCAAGGTGTAAGATTTGTATATCATCAAGCCGCAGGCAAACTGCACGCTGGCGCGTGATGAGATACAAGGGCGCAACGCGCCCTTGATGATATACGCCGCACTTCGTGCGTCAATGATATACCAAGCCTGCGGCTTGGATAAACAAAAAAGGAACTTTTGGTAGACAAAAGTTCCTTTTTTGTTGGCGGAGAAGGTGGGATTTGAACCCACGCAACGGGTTAACGTCCTACGAGATTTCGAGTCACGCCTCTTCGACCACTTGAGTACTTCTCCAAAATTAGATATTAAATTATAAGCAAAACAAAAAACATTTGTGTGACTCGAGAGATTTCGAGTCAAGGCTACGCCCTCCACCGTCGCATAGTCGTCGCCTGCGGCACCGGTAAACAGTGCTTTGCCGACTCCTTGCTTTGGTCGGTTTCACTCATTAAAAACAATATTTAATTGTTTTTAACTCGCTACCTCTTTCGACCACTTGAGTACTTCTCCAACTATTCATATACAATGCTAAATTAGTATATCACAAAATTATCCTAATTGCAATACAAAAATATTAAAAGCCTATATGTTTGTGAAGTGAACCATTTTGTGCTGTCTGCACAAAATGGTTCACTTCAACATTCCAATGGTTTTGTGCTTTTCAATGTTCTTGGTTAGCCTTACGGGAATCGAACCCATTTGTCTCGGAACGATAAATCCGTGAGCCTTTGTCCGACCTTTGCCTTGAAAGTTTTTTAACTGTCTGCGCCAAAGCTCGAAAAAATCCTCTACGGATTTATTCGTTCGGAGATGCAA
>JAFTMJ010000034.1 GCA_017452475.1 Clostridia bacterium
TTATTGCGGCATATGCCTTGATTGCTTCCATATCTACATAGAAGCCCTGTGTTACGGAGTAGCAGCCGTTTGCATCAGCAAATTTGCTTACAGAGAAGCCCTTCCAAGTAAATATAGCGCCGATTGTCTTGCTCTCGTCAACAACTGTGTTGCCGCAACCCTCTCTTGTACAAACATCAGCAAATGTAATGCTTTCAAAGAAGCCGTTAAACTGCATTGTGTCATTACCGCTCATTGCGTGGTTGCCTCCAAAGAAGGTAGCGCAAATATTATTGCCGTAGATAAGTGAATACTTTGCTGTGCCAACCTCAGCGCCTGCCGGGAAAATGTTTGCGCCAACATTGGTCTTAACGGTTGAGTTGCCCTCTTGGTTTAAGAAAGCCTCATAATCATTGCCGCAGTAAACGAAGGTAATGTTGCTGGATGTCTTGTGGAATATACCATTCAAAGCAACCTTATTGTTTGCAATGTAAATTGTAATTGGGGTTGACCTGTCCCAAAGCAGGTTGCCAACCTCAAGCATACCGTCGCTTGGGTTCATTGGGAGCCAAAGCGCCTGCACCTTAGTAATACCCTCAATTAAGTTGCCCTTAAGCTCATTAACATTTATATTTTCCAAGCCCACAATTTCCTCAAGGTTTTTACAGTGAACAAAGGTGTGGTCGCCAAGGTCGGTTATGGAAGAAGGCAAAATAGCCTTTGAAATATTGCAGTAAGCAAATGTAGAGCCTTCAAATTTGGTAAGGCTTGTGCAAACCGACAAATCAAGCACGCCGCTTAAGCCACTGTTTGCAAAGGACTTCTTACCGATATATGTAAGGGTGGATGGGAAATCACCAACGGTGGTAAGTGCTTTACAGTTATAGAATGTACCGTCACCGTTTGACTCAAGGGTAACAAGACCCTTTGGAAGCCTTACATAGGATAGCTTTGTACAGCCAAGGAAGGTTTCACCCAACCAGGTAACACCTGTATTTTCAAGGTTGTATACACTAACAAGCTCGGTACATTGATAAAATGCCGCCTTGCCAAGGCTTGTAAGACCTGAGGGCAATGTAACCTCAGTTAGTGCCACGCAGGAACGGAACGCGCTTGAGCCGATATTAGTAACTAATGAAGGAATGTTAATGCTTGTTAAGGCTGCGCAACCATTGAATGCGCTGTCTCTGATATCGGTAACTGTTGAAGGGAGCTCAATACTTGGAAGAGCTGTACATCCACTAAATGTGCCTTTACCTATATAGGTCACGTTGCCAAGCACAACGCTTTCAAGAGCTGTACAATCGGCGAATGCATAAGCATTGCCTGCTAATTCGGTAGCACCCTCAAACACAACGCTTTTCAAATTCTTGTTATTTGCAAAGCTTCTGCTTGCAAGTTTTGTTATGGTCGCCGGAATAACAAGCTCTTCAAAGCCACAATTTTCAAAGGTATTGTCGGCAATGGCGGTTGCATTACCAAAATCAAAGTACTTTAATCCCGTCCATCCCTTAAAGAATGCGCCATTATAGGAAACGGTTGGCATACCTGCTAAGAACCACTTAACCTCTGTGCAATTCACAAATGGGCTGCTTGGCTTTTGCATTCTGGTAGGCGCATTGCCCTCCACACCGTTTGCATAAGTTTTTGCAACAGAAAAGTCAATTCCTGTAGCGGTTGACATATCAACCTCTTGGGTAAAATCAACGTCGGAATAGAATTTTTTGTTTGCAAAATCGATTTTTGGGTTGCCTGAGTTTTCCGCGTTTTCAGTGTAAACCGTGATGTAATCTGCACTGCCGGGGAATCTTGCACCGAATTCAATATACATTGCCGGTGTTTCTGCGCTTACAGCAATGGCAAACAGGCACATAAGCACTGCCACTATTGTAAGCATTAAAAGAATTTTCTTTTTCATAACTCTTCTCCTTTTGTTTTTTGTTGTTTTTTTATTTGACAGGCTGCATAAATCAATATCATATTGACAACTTGCCACTTTCATTATATAATGAGCATAAGAGGATGTAAATGGATTTTTTTACTGTGCATTTGTACTTTTTTAATTTTATTAATCTTTTGGAGGGTGACCACAAATGAGACATATTCGTTACAGACGACTTGAAACCATAAACCGTCTTAGCATCCATTCAACCGACGCCCCACTGATTGTAAACCTTGTAAACGATTGCTTCACAATTTATGAGCCGTATTCTTACGACACATATAATTGCCAAGGGCGGGATGACTACTTTTTAATTTATGTAACCGACGGTATCTTTAACACCGAAATTGACGGTGTTACTTATAGCTTAAAGAAGGGCTCGATTGTTATTTATCCGCCAAAATACAAATATCACTATTGGGGCGAACCACCCTCAAAGTATTTGTGCGCGCATTTTACGGGCTCCCAAGCGGAAAAGCTATTGACGGATTTGGGCTTCCCACTGGAGCCATATGTCTTAGAGGGAGAGTTTTCACAAAAGATAAAAAACTTGTTTGATAAAATGGTTGAGCAATTCTTAACAAAGGCTCCCTTTTTGCAATACTCCTTGTGTTGCCTTTTATTACAAATTTTGCTAACGGTTGCTACAAACAGAGTTAAAAACGACGGATACCGTACACTTAAAAAATCAATAAGGTACATTCACTCAAGCTTCACCAAAAAAATCCAAATCCCATATCTTGCAAACTTAGAGGGGCTCAGCAATTCAAGGTACATTGAACTGTTTACCAAGGAAATGGGAAAAACGCCCCGTGAATATATCACTGACTTAAGGCTTAGCAGAGCCTGTGACCTTTTAGAGTCCACAGATGCCCCCATCGGCTCCGTGGGCGCAGAATCCGGATACAGGGACCCGTATTTTTTCAGCAAAATATTTAAAAAGCATATGGGCATCTCTCCTCAAGAATACAGACGGACTTACAGCGGCCTAAGGGCAATAAACGAGCAGCTCAAGGAGCAAGAGTGAGCGCCAAAATTTGGCGAGGAACAGTTTTCTGTTAAAAGAGTGGTGGATATGTATTATAATTGCGCTGTAAGGGGGGATATATATGTTCTTTGCTTTTGTTGCATTTGTTGTAGCCGCTGTGCTTACCTGCGAATTTTTCTACTTAAGGAGCTTAATTGACAGGGTCTTAGGATTTTGGGGGCTTGACACGCAAAAACGGAAAATAAAAATAATCAAATACTCCGTTATGGCGGTAATTATGGGTATGTCCGCCTTTGTGTTTACCGTGCCCGGGCTTTGGGCGCTGCACACGGTTATTATTGCAGGTGCTACCGACTTAATTTGCCTGCTTTTCCGCTTGATTTTCAAAAAAGGGGCAAGGGTGTGCAGGTTTATTGCCTGCTCCGCCATAATTCCCGTGGTTTTGGGCACCGCCGCCATTGTATACGGCTACATAAACATGCACAGTGTTGTTGGCACGGAATATACCGTGAAAACGGAAAAAGCCTTGACACGTGGCTATAAAATCGCATTTTTGTCTGATTTGCACTACGGTGTTTCACTTGATATGGAGGAGCTTAAGAAGGCTTGCGATGCTATAAACGAGCAACAGCCCGACCTTTTCCTTTTGGGCGGAGATATTGTTGATGAGTCAACGCCGAAGGATGAGCTAAATCAAGTTTTTGCCACACTGGGTGGGGTGAAATCCACCTTTGGCACATATTTTGTTTACGGTAACCACGACAATATGGGCTTTGCGGGAGACAGGGCAGACTTTACGAAAAGCGAGCTTGAAAATGCCATTACCCAAGCGGGAATTACTATTTTGGAGGACCAAGTGGTTGAAATTACCCCTGAGCTTGTGCTTGTGGGCAGGAGGGATGCCTCCTTCCGTGGGGATGAAAAAGCAAAAAGCCGCGCCTCCATTGAGGAATTAACCAAGGAAATTGACAGAAGCAAGTATATTTTGCTCCTTGACCACCAGCCAAGGGAGCTTGCCCTTGACAAAAAGGCAGGGGTTGACTTGGTTTTGTCGGGTCACACCCACGCAGGTCAGCTTTTCCCTGCGGAGAGCTTAACCACGGTTATTGCCCCCAATGACCTTGCCTACGGTCACGCAATCGACGGAGATTTTAACGCAATTGTTTCCTCGGGTATTGCGGGCTGGGGCTTTCCTATTAAGACCTCGCGGTATGCCGAGTACCTTATTGTCACCGTTGAGGGTTAGCAGAGAGAGACCCGATGGAAGCTCTCGCCGATTTTTGCCAAGGCTGTGTTTTCTTGTGTTTTCTTATTTATTTGCGTGAGTTTTCATTGTGATTTGCTTCTTTTTATTGGTAATGTATACGAATTATTAATTTTTTATTGATTTTTGTGTCGATTGGTGATATAATGTGTACTATGTAACACTATGCAATTTAAGGATTTTTTCAGTTTGCTCTTATTTTGTTGTATTACACATCAAGCCATAGCTTGGCTTACCCTATTTTTTACGAAGGAGGGCTATTTGATTGAAGGATAACAACGAGTTAAATCAAGAAAGCTCAAACGGCGTTGAAATTGACGCCTCTGATATAGATAATCACGACAAAAAGCCTTATTCCAAGCCCGACTGCGAAAAGAACAAAAGTCCCCGTAAAAAAATGCTTTGGACCATTGTTCTTGTTGCAATCATAGCCCTTACCGTTTGGGCCATCACCTCACAGGACGGCTTCTCCTTTAAGGTGTTTTGGAACTACCTAAAGAACCTTCACCCCGGCTGGCTCATTGCCGCTATTGCCGCAGTTGCCGCCACAATTTTGTTTGAGGCTCTTGCTATTATGACAATTATTAAGTCCTTCGGTCACAGGCGCAAGCTTTCCCAGGGTCTTATGTATTCAACAAGCGATTTGTACTTCTCCGCTATCACCCCTTCTGCCACGGGCGGTCAGCCTGCCAGCGCTTACTTTATGATGAAGGACGGTATTTCGGGCACGCTTTCCACCGTTGCATTGCTTGTTAACATTTTAATGTACAACATCGCCATTATCGTTATTTGCTTGGTCACGTTTTTAATCAAGCCATCGGTTGTGTTCCAGCTTTCAACACTTAGCCACGTGCTTATTATTGTTGGCGCGGTGTGCCTGTCCTCCCTTGCTCTTTTCACGCTTCTTATCCTTTATAAGAGCCATATTATTCGCAAGGTGGGCGCTTTCTTTATTAAGCTTTTACACAAAATGCACATAATCAAGGACGTTGACGGTAAGCTGACAAAGCTTGACTGTATGATTAAGTCCTATAACGGTCACGTTGCCCACCTAAAGGGCAAGGTGTGGATGATGGTTAAGGTTTTGATTTTCAACATCCTGCAGCGCGCTTCCTTAATCGCTGTTACGCTCTTTGTTTTTCTGGCGTCAGGTGGCGCCGCCGAAACCGCATACGATGTTTGGTCATCCCAATGTATGGTTGTTTTGGGCACAAATATACTGCCCATCCCCGGTGCTGTCGGCGTTTCCGACTACCTTTTGATTGATTCCTTTGAGGCCATCGGCTTTACTGAGGCGGGCGCTATGAACCTTAGCCTTTTAAGCCGCACAATTTCCTTCTATCTTTGCGTTGCCATTTGCGGTGCTTCCTTGATTGTCAAGGTTATTTCCGACAAAATGAAGCTGAAAAGGCTGGCTGAGCAGCAGGCAAAGAAGGAAAATGAAAATAAAAATTGAGGTAAAAAGTATGTTAGGCTTTTATAATTATACGGTTATTCTCACGTATGTTTCCTTGGCAACTGCGTCAACGGGAATTATTCTTTCATTAGTTACAGGTAACCCCTTTATCGGCGTTATCGCGCTTTTGTTCTGCGGTCTTTGCGACGCATTTGACGGCAAGGTTGCAAGAACAAAGAAGGACAGGACTGAGGAGGAGTGCAGGTTCGGCATCCAAATCGACTCTCTTTCCGATATTATCGCCTTCGGTGTGCTTCCCGCTTGCATCGGCGCTTCCCTAATTCAGCGCTCCCTTGTGTTCAACTACGCGCCAAGCCTTAGCTGGCAGTTTGTTTTGACCGTTGTGTTCACTGTTGTTATGGTGCTGTTTGTTTTGGGCGCACTTATCCGCCTTGCTTACTTTAATGTTACCGAGGAGGACAGACAAAGGGAGGAAACAGGCGCAAGAAAGTATTACCTTGGCTTGCCCGTTACCTTAGGCTCACTCATTTTGCCTGTTATTTTCACCGCCCAATACCTTTTTGAAAGGTTTTTTGAGGTTGATTTAACCTTTATTTACTTCATCGCAATGCTCATTATTGAGTTTGCCTTTGTTGCAAGGTTCAAGCTAAAGAAGCCCGGCTCAAGGATATTTATAGGTATGGTTGTTTTGGGCTGCTTAGAGCTTGCAGGTCTTATCGTTGCCTTAGTTATTTAATTATGGAAAAGAAAAACGAAAAGAAAAAAAGCCAAAGCAAGGAAAGCTTAGGCTTAAGGTTCTTATACAATACGGCGGTGGGCAGAGTTATTTTAAAGCCTGTTGCCTCCCGCGCCGTTTCAAAAATTGTCGGTGGGTTTATGGACTCACGGCTTTCCAAGCCTATGATAAAGTCCTTTGTTAAGAAGAACAACATTAATTTGGATGACTTCCACGCCGAGGATTTTAAGTGCTTCAACGACTGCTTCACAAGAAAGATTAAGGATGGCAAAAGGACTGTTGATATGGACCCTGCCTCCCTTATTTCCCCCTGCGACGCGCTCCTTTCCGCTTATACCATTGACAAGGATACAAGGCTTAATATTAAGGATAGCATTTACTCTATGGAGGATTTGCTTGAAAGCAGTGAGCTTGCCGAGAAATACAACGGCGGCACCTGCCTTGTGTTCAGGCTTTGCGTAACCCATTACCACAGGTATATATATATTGATAACGGCACCAAGGAGGACAACCGCTTTATTAAGGGTAAGCTCCACACCGTGCGCCCCATTGCCCAAGAGGCAATGCCTATTTTTAAGCGCAACTGCCGTGAATATACCGTTATGCACACAAATGGCTTTGGAGATGTGACACAAATGGAGGTTGGCGCAATGCTGGTGGGCAAAATCAAGAACCACCACGGCAAGGGCAAAACCGTAAGGGGCGAGGAAAAGGGTATGTTCCTTTACGGCGGCTCCACTATTATTCTTTTTATTGAAAAGGATAAGGTCAGCCTTGACCCAATCTACCTTGAAAACACCCAAAAGGAAATTGAAACAGATGTGCTTATGGGTCAAAAATTAGGAAAAAAAGCTGAATAATTTTTTTACAAAGGGCATTTTTTGCCCTTCTTTTTTTATATTTATTCAATTATTTTTAATAATTTTATCAACTAAGTATTGACTTAATATTCCTAAAGTGCTATAATTCAATTGCTTAATGATATTAAGTAAAAATATTTTAGAAGGAGAATTTCATGAAACAGTTTAATGTTCCAAGAAAGATAGTTTCTACTATCCAGATGTGGGGCAGCTTGCTTCTTATTTTGCTTGCTCTTATCTTCAGCTTCACATCAATCATTACTCTTAAGACCTTTGAAAATGCATCTGACATTTCCGAGATGATTTCTGAGGTTGTTCCCGGCGCTGACCTTGAAATTCCTGAGGAGATTGAGGTTTCCGCACCAAAGCTCGTTGGCAGTATTTCACTAATTGCAAAGGTTGTTGGCGTTTCTATTGACGCCGCTAACCCACCTACAACTCCTGAGGAGGCTGAGGACCAGGCTAAGGCTCGTGAGGAGCTTGACGCTTACCTTGACTCTGAGGAAGGTAAGGAGGACATAACCACCGCTATTGCCTTGGCTGTTACTGTTATGAACACCTTTGACTTTGAGGGTAACGACGGTATCCTCGCTATGGTTCTTAACGTGTTCATCTCACTTGTTGGCTTCCTTGGCGTTCTTATCCTTGTATTTGTAATTCCGATTATGCTTATCGTTAAGTTCATTCAGGCTCTTATCACCTGCCTAAAGAACATGAAGACACCTGAAAACGGCAGTGCGGCTGTTGGCAACAAGCTTTCCGATATGGTTTCTATGCCACTTGCACTTATGCTCTTCCAGTGCGTTGTTCCCGGTATGTCTTATGCTTCCGGTATCATTACAATTTGCATTCTTTCAATCATCTCCGTTGTTCTTAACTTCGTAGTTTCAAGACTCCGTGAGTACCCTGCAAAGCAGTTTAGATATTTGAACATTCTTCAGCTTCCTGCTTTCGTTGGTATCATCGGCTTCCTTGTATTCTTCTTTAACCTTATTAACACAGGTATCTTTAAGACATTCACATCCGGCACATTCGCAGCATATATGACAACATCTCTCACTATTGATGCAGCTGGCGGTACACCTAACAACAGCTACATAGTTGATGCTATCCTTATGCTTGTTTACCTTGTTATCGTGCTTAGCTGCACAACTTACCTTGACAAGGCTACAAGGCGCTTCTCCTGCACAGTTAAGGCTGACAAGCCAAACGGACTTATCGGCTTGTTTATGAAGGGTAAGGCAAAGGACAACGGTCTTGTTACCGCTATCATCTCCTTGGCTATATTCATCATCCCAACTGTTGTTTCCGGTATGAAGCACTACTACTTAGACCCAACATCCACTGCTGATGAGGGTGTTGCAAGCTTCCTTATCTTGACTCCTGACCAGGAAAGCGCACTTACAGGCGTGCTCATCGGTATCATTATTATGATTGTCGCTGACATTTCTGTTCTTGTTCTCAAGAAGGTATTCTGCAAGGACCTTACAGAGGATGAGGCTACTGAGCTTATGATGGGCAAGGCTAAGACCTCCGCTGAAAAGCTTGCTGAGGCTGAGGCTATTGTTGCTGAGGCTGAGGCTGCAAAGGCTGCTGAGGCTGCTGAGGCTGCTCAAGCTCCTGCTGACGCACAGTAATCAATATTTACAAAACAAAAGACCTTCGCGTTTGCGAAGGTCTTTTTTGTTTTACTGTAAAGTTGGAAAATCCTTAAATTCAACCACAGGGTCGCCCTTAATGCCGTCGGACTCAAACAAAACAATTTCGTTTTCTCCCTCTTTTAAGAGTGAAGCGGGGATGTACAGGCTCCTTTGCGGTCCTATCTCCCAATACCTGCCCACATTAAAGCCGTTTACGGTTACGAAGCCCTTTTTGAAGCTATCTGTATAAAGGAAGGTATCAGCCGCCTTATCAACGGTGAAGGTGCCCTTATAGAAGCGGGACGGCTCCTCTGCCGCGCCGTATTTAAGCTTATCAAGGTTATCCATAGGAAGGGTGTAAACATCCCAATTGTAGTGGATGCGCCTGCCCAAAAGGACTCTGCCCGCAATTCCCTTTTTGCGCATCATTTTGGGTCCAAAGTTTGCCCTGCCCATATTCTCAACCAAAACGGTTAGGGTATCCCCTGCCTTGGCGTTAATTTTAACCTTTAGCTCATCATCGTTTACATATATAATGCCCTGCAATGTGCGGTTTACATAAACCTGCGCCCTATCCCCCAAGCTTTCAAAGGACAGGTCGGTATTTACATAATCCCTGTTAAGCTTTGTTGTATATGCAATGTAGCCATAGCCCTGACCGTATGCCTCCATACACTTGGGAACATTGGAAAACTGTGGCTTTGACAGGTTGTCAAGATTGTCAAAAAGGCTACCCTGTGTGTTTAATTTCACAGCTCCGTATGCTTTCTTTGCACGGTTGGCAGGTACGCTTGGCAGCTGCTTATTCGTATGCTTTTGGATAACCTGACGGAGCGCCATATACTTAGGTGTTACATCGCCGCACTCTGTCAAGGGTGCATCATAATCATAGCTTGTAACATCAGGTGCAAACTTTTCGTAATGGTTTGCGCCGCTTGTAAAGCCAAAGTTTGTGCCGCCTATGAGCATATACATATTTAAGCTACCCTTGGTTAGCATTTGGTCAACAACTGCGGCGTAGTCCTCTGCGCTGGTGGTGTGGTGGAAGCCATCTCCCCAGGCATCAAACCAGCCGTTCCACATTTCCATACACATTTTTGGTGCGTTTGGAAACAGCTTATCGTGGGCGCGGAAGTTTTCCTCAACCCTTGAGCCAAAGTTAAGGGTTGGGAGGCAGCCCTCAATCGTGCCGTCAAGCAAATCCTCCTCACCTGTGCCGTCGGAGGTAAACAGGGGCACATCTATGCCGTATTTACGGTAGATTTGGTAAAGTGCCTTTAAATACTCCTTGTCGTCACCGTAATAGCCGTATTCGTTCTCGCATTGCATCATAATGATAGGACCGCCGTTTGTGGAAAGGAGAGGACGAATTTGGTCGAAAACCGCCTTTAGGTAAAGCTCAAACCTTTCCATATATGTTTTGTTTTGGCAACGGATTTCCATATCATCCATTGTTTGGAGCCACCAGGGCAAGCCGCCAAACTCCCACTCAGCACAGATGTAGGGTCCCGGGCGGACAATTGCCATCAAGCCCTCCTCCTCGGCGGTTTTGATAAACTCATATAGGTCTAAGTTGCCTGTAAAGTCAAACTCACCCATCTTCTTTTCGTGCATATTCCACGCGCAGTAGGTTTCCACACAGTTAAGACCCATAGCCACCATTTTCTTAAAAATGTCGCGCCAGGTGTCCTTCATATTTCTAAAATAATGTACAGCACCGGAAATAATCTTAATTTCCTCGCCGTCTTTAATAAATTTGTTGCCTTCGATTTTAAATTCCATATTGGTTGCTCCTTCTTAAATATTGCTAATTTAATTATACAATACCGAAGCATTAAAATCAACAAAAAGTTAGCTCTGCTATGCCTGTTTTTTCTTTACCAGCTCATATTTTGGATTTCTCATTAATACGCCCTCTGTTGTGGCTATAAGCTCAACCTCACTGCTTAGCATAAACCTATCCCGATAATCCTTTGGAATAACCACCCTTCCAAGATTATCGACTTGTTTTATTATCCCTATTTTGTCCATAATTTTCGCCCCCTTCTATTTTTGACATCTTGTGAATGTCATTTTGCACATTCTAACATAATATAATTAATTTGTCAATCACTGAATGTCAAAAGAGGTGTGAAATGTTTAAAAATAAGAATAATGGCAGCAACAATCTTTGCGGTGAAAATGTGCGTTTGCTACGCACCGAGGCAAAGCTTTCACAAAGAGCTTTGGCGGATAAGCTGCAGCTAATTGGAATTGATGTCGATAAAAATGCAATACAAAGGATTGAGTGCGGCAAGCGATTTGTTACTGATATTGAGCTTCGCGCTTTCTCTATTATATTTAACACTCCTATTGATAAATTACTTTAGAATAACAAAAAAGCTCGACACTGTGTCGAGCTTTTTTGTTATTTCATTTCCTTTAATAGCTTTTCTACGCTTGAGAGCTTTACGCAGAGGGTAAACAGCTCTGTGGCGATAACAAGGTCGGACAAGGGTGGGTAGGAGGGGGCAATTCTAATGTTAGAATCGTGTGGGTCCTTACCGTAGGGGTAGGTTGCGCCTGCGTTAGTCATTACAACGCCTGCCTTCTTGCACCTTGCCACAATGTCCTTTGCGCAACCCTCAAGGGAGTCAAAGGAGATAAAGTAGCCGCCCTTTGGCTTTGTCCATTCGCCAATATCAAGACCGCCCAGCTCTCTTTCAAGAATTTCAAGCACTGCCTCAAACTTGGGGCGAAGGATGTCCGCGTGCTTACGCATATGCTCAATCATACCGTGGATGTCGCCAAAGAAGCGAACATGGCGGAGCTGATTAACCTTATCGTGACCGATGGTCTGCACTGTTAGCTGAGCCTTGATTTCCTCTAGGTTGTTGTTTGAGGAGGCAAGGGCTGCAATGCCTGAGCCCGGGAAGCTAATCTTTGAGGTGGAGGCAAACTTATAAACGAGGTCGGGGTTGCCCGCGCGCTTACATTCAGCCAAAATTTCAACCAAATTATCCTGCTTGTCATCGTACAGGTGGTGAATTGTATATGCATTGTCCCAATAAATTCTAAAGTCGGACGCCTTTGGCTCTAACCTAGCAAAGCGGCGCACCGTCAAATCACTGTATGAGTAGCCCTGTGGGTTGGAGTACTTTGGAACGCACCAAATACCCTTAATGCTCTCATCCTCGGCAACGAGCCTTTCAACCATATCCATATCGGGTCCTTCCGGTGTCATTGGAACGGGAATCATCTCAATGCCGAAGTATTGGGTGATGGCAAAGTGCCTGTCATAGCCGGGAACGGGGCAAAGGAACTTAACCTTGTCAAGCTTTGACCAAGGGGTTGAGCCCATAACACCGTGAGCCATTGAACGGGCAATTGTATCGTACATTACATTTAGGCTGGAGTTACCGTAAATGATGATGTGGTCGGATGGCACCTCCATCATATCCGCAAGAAGCTCCTGCGCCTCCTTGATGCCGTCAAGAACGCCGTAGTTACGGCAGTCAGTACCGTCATCACAGGTTAGGTCAGATGTGCTTGAAAGCACATCCATCATACCCATTGACAAGTCAAGCTGCTCAACGCAGGGCTTACCGCGCGCCATATTGAGCTTCAAATCCTTTGCTTGATATTCCTTGTATTTTGCCTTCAGCTCCTGTCTTAAAGCCTCCAGCTCTTCTCTTGTTAATTCGCTGTATTTTTTCATAACTAACCTTCTGTTTTTTTAGTTTTATGCAATATGCTTTTTTGCGGTGGGAGCAAGCCCCACCCTATAATTAATACGCAACTTATTTATTTCTCACCATTCATTTGGGATTAAAGAAACAACCGAGGAGCAACGCAGAAATACGAAGTTTATTTAATTCGCTCACAATTTGGGATTAAAGAAACAAGTAGTTCAAGGCGCACCGCAGTTTGCGGGCGATGGCGTACTCCTTGTACGTCGAGGTCGCAACCGAGGAGCAACGCAGAAATACGAAGCTTGTTTAATTCTCACCACACATTTGGGATTAAAGAAACAAGTAGTTCAAGGCGCACCGCAATATGAGGGCGAAGGTGTACTTTTGTACTCCGAGGTCTCATATGAGGAGCAACGCAGAAATACGAAGTTTATTTAATTCCAAATTAGAATTCAGCGGAGCCTGTTGTCCTCGGATATGACTCAACATCGCGGATGTTTGCAACGCCTGTGATGTACATAATAAGTCTTTCAAAGCCTAAGCCGAAGCCTGCGTGCTTGGTGCCGCCGTACTTACGAAGCTCCAAGTACCACCAATAGTCTTCCTCGTTCAGGTTGAACTTTTCCATAGCCTTTAGGAGGTAGTCAAGCCTTTCCTCACGCTGAGAGCCGCCGATAAGCTCGCCAACGCCCGGCACTAACATATCCATTGCGGCAACTGTCTTACCGTCATCGTTTAGGCGCATATAGAATGCCTTAATGTCAGCAGGGTAGTCGGTAACGAACACGGGCTTGCCGAACACCTCCTCGGTAATATACCTTTCGTGCTCGGTTTGGAGGTCGATGCCCCACTTAACGGGGTACTCAAACTTCTTGCCACTCTTTTCAAGAAGCTCAATTGCCTCGGTGTAGGTGACATGGCCGAACTCGTTATTTACCAAGTTGTTCAAGCGCTCAACAAGAGTGTTATCAACAAACTTGTTAAAGAACTCGATTTCCGCAGGGCACTCTGCCATTACATACTTAACAACATACTTAATCATATCCTCTGCCAAGCGCATATCGTCCTTCAAGTCAGCGAAGGCGATTTCAGGCTCCATCATCCAGAACTCTGCCGCGTGGCGGGCTGTGTTGGAGCGCTCCGCACGGAAGGTAGGACCGAAGGTGTATACATTTGCAAATGCCATAGCATAGGTTTCTGCGCTGAGCTGACCTGAAACGGTTAGGTTAACGCTTTTACCGAAAAAGTCCTTTGAAAAGTCAATTTTACCCTCCTCTGTCCTTGGCAAATTCTCAAGGTCAAGGGTGGTTAGGCGGAACATTTCACCTGCGCCCTCACAGTCACTGCCTGTGATGATTGGGGTGTGAACATAAACAAAGTTCCTTTCGTTAAAGAACTTATGAATAGCAAATGCGGCAACGGAGCGCACACGGAAAACTGCGGAAAACAGGTTTGTGCGTGGGCGGAGGTGGGCAATTGTACGCAAGAACTCCAGGGTGTGCCTCTTCTTTTGAAGGGGATAATCGGGAGTTGAAGCACCCTCAACCTCAATGGAGGACGCCTTAACCTCAAAGGGCTGCTTTGCCTCAGGGGTCAAAACAAGCGTACCCTTAACAACTAAGGACGCGCCAACATTCTGCTTTGCGATTTCCCTGTAATTATCTAAAAACTGCTCCTCAAAAACAATTTGCAAATTTGTAAAGTAAGAGCCGTCATTAAGCTCGATAAAGCCAAATGCATTGCTTGCGCGGATTGTACGCGCCCAACCGCAAACGGTAACTTCCTTATCTGCAAATTTTTCGGGGCTTGCAAAAATTTCTTTTATTGCTGTTCTTATCATAGCTAAAAACCTCTTTGATGAATAATATTAAAGATTATACCACTATATTTTATATTTTACAATAGTTTTACATCATTTTTTCCAAAATTCCGTAATTTCGCCCAAAAGCGCCTTGGCATTGCCGATATATTTTATGTGGTGCCAATACTCGGGCATTATTTCCTTATACTCGGGAGTGGCAAAGCGGTCGTCAATAAGCACAACCACGCCCTTTTCATCCTCGGAACGGATAACCCTGCCCGCCGCCTGCATAACCTTGTTCATACCCGGGTAGGTGTAGGCGTAGGCATAGCCGTTTTCCCTTGTTTTATCAAAGTACTCCTTAATTATGTTCAGCTCGTTTGAAATGGTGGGCAAGCCAACGCCCACAATTAAGGCGCCGATAAGCCTTTCGCCACGGAGGTCAATACCCTCGGAGAAGGAGCCGCCCATAACGCAAAAGCCGATAAGGGTCCCCTCCTTTTTGTCATCAAAGGAGTCAAGGAACCTGCGCTTTGCATACTCGGACATACTTTTTTCCTGCACGGTTACATTGATTTTCGGGAACTTCTCCACAAAAACATCCTTAACCTCGGTAAGATAGGAGTATGAGGGAAAATAAACAATGTAGTTGCCTGCCCTGCCTGCGGTGGAGGCGCGGATGATATTAGCAACGGCTTGGGCGTTCTTTTTCCTGTCGTCGTACCGAGTGCTAAGGGTATCTATGGCGATCAGGCACTGCTTTTTGGGGTCAAAGGGTGACTTTAGGGAAAGGGTTTCCGTTTTGGCGCAGCCAAGCACATCGCTAAAGTACTCAAGGGGGGTAAGGGTTGCGGAAAACAGGATGGTGGAAATGCCCTTTTTCATACACGTGTCCAGCACAAATGAGGGATCAAGGCACAAAAGCCGCACCTTAATTCCCTCCCCAACAACCTCAATGTACATTGTGAAGCGCTTGTCAAATATGTCACAAACATTCAAAAACTTTTTCGTATCCATATAGAGCTGATGAAGCTCGTCATCATCATTGTCTCGGTTAAAGAGCTTTTTGCAAGCCATAATAAACTCGCCAAATTCATTTTCAATGCCATCGGGGAGCTGATTATTGATGTAAAAGCCGCAGAGAGTGTCGTTAATTTCCATTTTCTCTGCCATGGCAAGAGCATAAAAATCATCGAATTTATTTAAAATATCCACACAGGGTCCCGTCAAATACTTATTTCCGTTATACTTGGCGGCTATTTTTTCAAATGCATCCTTAGTAAGAGTTGCGGAATACATTTCCCTGGCTCTGTCGGGCAGGTTGTGGCTCTCATCAATTAGAAAAATGTACCTTGCGTCAATTGTGTCAAAGTAGCGCCTAAAGTATGCCTGCAAATCAAACAGATAGTTATAGTCGCACACAACAAGCTCGCACCACTCGGAAAGCTCCAAGGAAAGCTCATAGGAGCAAATTGAATATTTCTTTGACACTGTGTCGATTATTTCCTTTGTATATGTGCGGTAATTTTCCAAAAGCTCCTTTAATGCCTCGTTGATTTTGCTGTAATATTCCTTAGTTACACGGCAATGCTTTGGGTCACACACGCGCCTTGCCCCACGGGGATAGGTGACACAGCACCTCTCCTTGGAGGAGATGTGGATTGCACGCATATCGGGAATTTGGTTGCGCATTATGTCAATGGCGTTAAGGGCGGCTAAGGCGGTGGTTGTTTTGCCTGTGAAATAAAAGATTTTGTCCGCCTCCCCTGTGCCTAAGCTCTTTAGGGCAGGATACAGGGATGCCATTGTCTTGCCTGTGCCTGTGGGCGCCTCAACCACAAGCCTTTTGTGCTGCTTTATGGCTCTAAAGGCTTCCACGATAAAGTCCCGCTGACCCTCACGGGCGCCGCCCTCAAAGGGGAAGCGAAGGCTGCTTAGCTGCTCCACGGTGTGTAGGCGCTTTTCCTTAATTATTTCCGCAAAGGGCATAAAAAGCTCCATTGTATGCTCAAAGGACATAACAAGCTCGTTTCTGTCAAGCTCCTGCGCAAACTCACGGCTTTCATCATCCCCCTCCTTGTAGAAGGTGACCCGCGCCTCGATTGAGGGGAGCTTGAACCTTTCCGCCACTATATAGGCGGAGCAGATAGCGGTTGTAATGGCTATATCAAGGGCGCCGTTTTTAATATCGTCAAGGAAATAGGGCACGGAGTACACATGCTCAATAACATATTTTCCGTTTTCCTCCCTGACCCCCTCGGGATAGGTGTACACCACCATATTAACGCCGTGGACAATGGTGGTAAAGGAGTAGGCATCCACAATATTGGGCTTTTTGCCCCACAGCCTATGGGAGGCAACGGTTGAGCCGTTTTTATTGCCCGAAACCATACGGGCGGTTAAATCTCCACCGCGGTATGCGTAGGCGCAAAGCTCCGATGCGCTGATATATATGGAATTTGTATCTCTGTCATATATAGCGGACATCTACCCACCCCCTTTTCTGCCTATTGACTTTGTAAAAATAATAATGTATAATTTAGTATAACATAAGTTTTATATAAATGAAAGATAATTTTTTAATTGTGAGGTAAAAAATGATTATAGAGCAAAAAAAGACAACCTTGGCATACAGGTGCCCCAAGTGTGGCGGCGTGCCCACAAGTATGGTTGGCGCCTTTTCCTTAAGCGCAGAGCTTTTTAAGCTGAAATGCTCCTGTGGAGGCAGCCATATGACCGTGGAAAAGCTCCCCGAGGGTAAGCTGCGCCTAACCGTGCCCTGCCTTACCTGTCCCGATAGCCACATTTTCAATTTAACATCGGATGTTTTCTTTAACAACAGCGTTCTTATGCTGCCCTGCTCAATTAACGGCATTGACCTTTGCTTTGTTGGTAATGAGCAAGCGGTTGCGCAAGCGGTTTCACGCTCCAATGAGGAGATTGTTAAAATGCTTGGGGACAATGCAATTGAAAGGCTGAAAAGCGAGGAAAAGCCGTATCTTACCGACCCGCAGGTTTTGGAGATTATTACCTATGTTGTTCACGAAATGAACGATGAGGGCTGTATTTACTGCGGCTGTAACCCGGGCGAGGGTGAGTACGAATGTAATGTATACAACGACTTTGTTACTGTTAAGTGCAAAAAGTGCCACAAAAGCGCAACTATTCCGGCAGAAAGCACCATTGCCGCCCACGATTTCTTAAATGCAGACAAGCTGACCTTAAGCTAAGCTAAACAACCCCTCCACCGCCTAATTAAATTTAGGCGGTGTTTTTGCAAATTTCGTAACCAAAGACGGTTTTTCGACATAGTATTATTAACAGAGAGCGCGCGTTTGTGTAAAAAGCTCTCTAAATCTTAGTAAAGGAATTCCATATGGAGATAGGTAATACTATGAACAACTGTTTATGCGGACTTTTTGACAACGAGTGCCTTTGGCTCATAATCTTAGCGGTTATCGTTCTCACTTGTTGCTGCCACTAATTACTACCTAAAACAAAAATGCTATCGCACTCATTGCGATAGCATTTTATTTTATCTGCAAAAAAGGATGCCGAAGCATCCTTTTATTTTTTAATTACTCAGCGTCTGCAGGAGCAGCCTCTTCAGCTACCTCTTCAACAGCCTCCTCAGCTACTTCCTCAGCAGCCTCCTCAGTTACCTCTTCAGCAGCATCCTCTTCAGTAAGAAGAGCGCGGATGGAGAGAGAAACCTTCTGCTTCTCGTCGTCAATGCCTGTAACCTGTGCATCAACAACATCGCCAACCTTTAATACATTGGCAACAGAATCAATCTTCCTGTCTGCGATTTGGCTGATATGGATAAGACCGTCAACACCGGGAACGATTTCAGCAAATGCGCCGAAGCTTGTAACGCCAACAACCTTAACGGATGCTACGCTACCCTCTGCGTACTGGGACTTGAAGATGTTCCAAGGATTTTGGTCATCAGTCTTGTGACCCAAGGAAATTCTGTTAGCCTCCTTGTCAAAGGACTTAACGAACACCTTAATTACATCGCCAACCTTAACAACCTCGTTTGGATGCTTAAGTCTCTTCCAAGAAAGCTCGGTAATATGTACAAGACCGTCAACACCGCCCAAGTCAACAAAAGCACCGTAAGAGGTCAAGCTCTTAACAGGACCCTCAAATACCATGCCCTCCTCAAGGGATGCCCAGAATGCCTCCTTCTCAGCTGCCTTCTTTTCACGGAGAACTGCCTTAATGGAAGCTATTGCCTTCTTTCTGTCCTCCTTGATTTCAACAACCTTAACCTCCTGCTCAGTGCCTGCAAGCACGGACATATCGCCGTCCTTAGCAATGCCTGTCATAGAAGCGGGGATGAACACCTCAACACCGTCAATAGTAGCGATAACGCCACCCTTTGTTACCTTTGTAACCTTTGCGGTTACGATTTCGCCGCTTGCTGCCAAGTCAACAACCTTTTGCCAATTCTTAACAACATCAACCTTCTTCTTAGAAAGGATTGCGATGCCCTCAACATCGCTCTTGCTCATAACGGAAGCCTCAACACTGTCACCAATCTTGAAAAGCTCTGAAAGCTTAACATCGTTGGAGTCTGTAAGCTGGTCTCTGGTGATTACGCCTGTAAGCTTATCGCCAAGGTCTAAGCTGATTTCGTTTTCGGAAATAGCCATAACTGTACCGGTAACTGTTGCTCCTACATATATTTTCGCTTTCTTTGCATACTCTTCCTCGAGCATTTGCGCAAAGTTTTCGTTTAGATTTTCCATAGTTTCTTTTACCTCCTGTATTATACTGTCAGGAGTGGAAGCCCCTGCAGTTATACCAATATTTTTTGCGTTACTGATTTCGCCAAGCAAAAGGTCACCCTTTGTCTCAATCCAGTATGTATTTGGACAGTAGCTTTTGCAAACTCGAACAAGCTTTGAGGTGTTTGAGCTATCCCTGCCGCCGATAACCAGCATAAGGTCACAGGTGCGGGCAAGCTCCTTCGCTTCTGTCTGCCTTTTTTCAGTCACACTACATATTGTATCAAAAATTTTTGCATTTGTACAGTATTTTTTGATAATTTTTTCACTTTTTTCCCATTCAGTCAGCTTTTGGGTGGTTTGTGCCGCCATATTAACCGCAAAATTCGACAAATCGTGACATTTTATGTACTCCTCAAGCTCTGAAGCTGTGTCAAAGGTCTCGCCCTTATTATGAACATAGCTCATAATCGACTTAACCTCGGGATGCTCTTTCTGACCTATTAAGAAGAAGATTTCTCCTTCTTTTGAGTTTTCGTCTGCGATTTTGTGGATTTTTTTAACATACGGACAAGTACAGTCAATATAGCGGAAATTTTCGCTCTTCGCCGTACAGTTTTCAAGCTTTTCTTGTATGTCATATTCAATACCGTGCGCCCTTACCACCACAAAAACCCGTGTGCCCTCAATTGCCATTTGGCAAAGGCGGTCAATATCATCGGGCTCTATGACGGTGACGCCATTATCCTCTAAAAATTTGTTATACTGCGCATTATGTATAAGCTTGCCAAGGGTGCAAATCACATCCCCCTTGCCCTTTTTGCGAATTAGCTCCTCAATGGTGTCCGTGGCGCGCTTAACGCCAAAGCAAAAGCCTGCGTTTTTTGCAACAGTTATCATTTTTCCTTTGCCACCGCCTCATTTTTCTTTTTAGACTTCTTTTCCTTCTTCTTTTTTACATAAGGAGGGGTGTTATCGTAAAGGTCAACAAGCCTTGAAAAGGCATACTCGGCAATTTTTTGGTACTTTTCCTTGCCGCTTAGCTCAGGGAAAGCAATTTCCTCGGGCGGGATATACTCGCCTATGATAAACTCTGTTTTTCTGAACAGCTTCAGCTTATGCTTTCTTGTCCTTATGCAGACAGGCAAAATGCCAACGCCCGCGCGGTCCGCAAACATACCGATACCGTTCTTAATTTCCGTATCCCTTGGGTGAACATAGGGGTGGCGCGTGCCCTGTGGGAAAACACCGACGCACTCACCGCTTTTAAGAATTTCAATCGTTTTCTTAACCGCGCCCACATCTCCCCGCTTTCTGTCAACGGGAAAGGCGCCCATTGCCTTGGCAAAGCTCTTTAGGATTGGAACCTTAAAGACCTCCTTCTTTGCCATATAATGAACCTGGGTTTTCATATTGGCGGAGATAATGGTAACATCCATAAGCGCAGTATGATTACAGCACACAACATAAGGCTTGTCAAGAACCTCGTTTTCGGGGTTTATAACCCTTACCCTATATAGCTTTCTGAAAATCCAGCCGAATATCTTTTTTATTCGCCTGTAAAACTTGTTCATATATTCACCTTCGTTCTTATGATTTCGATAACCTTATCTACACTGCCCTCAACATCGTAGTCGGAGTTATCGAATATAACCGCATCCTCAGCAGGCACGCAGGGCGCTGTCTTTCTTGTGGAGTCATTTTTGTCCCTCTCGATAATGTCGGCAAGCACGCCCTCAAGGGTGCAGTCTTCTCCCTTGGCGATAAGCTCAAGGTATCTCCTTTTTGCCCTTGCCTCGGGGGATGCCACCATAAACACCTTAACCTCCGCATTTGGCAAAATTACCGTACCAATATCTCGCCCGTCCATAACAACGCTATTTTTGCTTGCAATGTCCCTTTGGGTGTTCAAAAGAAAGCTCCTTACCTCGGGAATTGCGGAAACGGCAGAGGCATACATTGCAATCTCCCCTGTGCGAATGTTGTCCCCAACCCTTTCGCCATTTAGAGTTATAACCTGCTCGCCGTCTATAAATTGCATATTAAGGTCGATTTCGGGAAGGCAGGAAATAACACCCTCCTTATCTCCCTTGTCAATACCCTTACGCTTTACATATAAGCCGATTGTACGGTAAAGCGCCCCTGTATCAACATATATAATTCCCAGCCTCTTGGCTAACGCCTTAGCCACTGTGCTTTTGCCTGCTCCGCTTGGTCCGTCAAGTGCTATATTCATAATTCTTCTCCTTCAAATAGCTGTTAATTGTGCATTTATATTACTCTCCCCAGGCTGCGTGTGTGCCTGCCAAGGCGCCTGTGGAAAAGGCAATTTGCAAATTGTAGCCGCCTGTGTAGGCGTCCACATCTATAATCTCCCCTGCAAAGTAAAGTCCCTTTACTATTTTGGACTCCATTGTGGAGGGGTTAATTTCGCTGACATTTATGCCGCCTTGGGTAATTATTGCCTCCCTTATGGGGCGGAAGCCTTTAATTTCAAGGGTTAAGCCCTTTAGGGTGTTAACAAGTGAAGCTCTTTGCTCCTTGGTTATAGAATTTACCTTTGTTAACGGGTCTATACCGCTTTCTCTTACCATAAAAGGGATTATTTTTGACGGTAAAAGACCGCCCAAGGCATTTTGAAAATCTCTGTTTAGCTGCTTGGAAAAGTCACTTAAAATCCTGTTGTCAAGGGTTTTTGTATCAAGCGCAGGCTTAAAGTCAATTATAGCGGAGTACTTCCCCCTCTCCATTTTTGCCATATGGCAGGAGGCGGAAAGCACCAAGGGGCCGCTTAACCCAAAGTGGGTGAAAAGCATTTCCCCCATTTCCTCAAAGACTATTTTGCCGCTTTGATTGTTTTTAATTTTCAGGGTTACATTCTTTAGGGACACGCCCATAATTTCCCCTGTGTCCTTTACCGTTTCCACAGGGACTAAGGACGGCACAAGGGGCGTTACTGTGTGGCCAAGAGATTTTGCAAAGCGGTAACCGTCCCCATCCGACCCTGTCTGTGGGTAGGAGGCGCCGCCTGTTGCCAAAACCACGGAGTCAAAGGTATATTCCCCATTTTCCGTTTTCACTGTCTTGGCTAAGCCTTTTTTGTCTATGATACCCGTCACCCTTTCGTTAAGCAGAGTGGCGCCGTAGTCAAGCATACATTTTTTAAGGGCGAAAACAATATCCATCGCCTTGTCCGATACGGGAAAAACGCGCCTGCCCCTCTCTGTTTTAAGAGGAACACCAAGCCCTTCAAAAAACGCTTTTGTATCTTGAGTGTCAAGGCTGCTGAAGGCTGCGTATAAAAACTTGGGGTTTGAAATTATGTTTTTTAAAAGCTCCTGTGTGTCACAATCGTTGGTGACATTGCACCTGCCCTTGCCTGTTATGGCAAGCTTTTTGCCCACACGGTCATTTCTTTCAAAAACGGTAACCTGCGCACCGTTTTGCAGGGCATATATGGCAGCCATCATTCCTGCCGCCCCTGCACCGATTACCGCAACCCTTGTTTGCTCGTACACAGATTACACCCCCCCTTGTCGTTAAACTCTCATTTTAATTTTGCATTCTCAATTTTGCATTTTGCATTTGCGTTAGCATTGCATTTTGCATTCCACCGCAACGCGGGGACTTGTCATCCTGAGGCATTGCCGAAGGATCTGGCTTGGCACGCACCAATTTTATTTTTCTGCACAGTCTAAAGACCCATTCGCTCGGCGCTCAGGGTGACACCTCGGTGTCATTTTGCATTTATAGTAAGCCCTTTTCCCTCTTATATTCAATAAACTGCTCGTAAGTGCCGCTAAAATCAAGCATACCGCCCTCGGGCAAAAGCTCAATAATACGGTTGGCAACGGTGTTTACCGTTTCATAGTCATGGGAGTAGAAAAGGATGTTGCCCTTAAAGTCACTAAGACCGTTGTTAACGGCGGTGATGGACTCCAGGTCAAGATGGTTTGTGGGCTGGTCAAGAAGCAGGAAGTTAGAGCCGAAAAGCATCATACGGGAGAACATACATCTTGCCTTTTCTCCGCCCGAAAGAACACTAACCTCTTTGAAAATGCTATCTCCCGAGAAAAGCATCCTGCCAAGGAAGCCGCGCAGATATGTTTCCGTTTGGTCCTTTGAGTACCTCCTCATCCAATCAAGGATTGAGTCGTGACAACCCTCAAAGTACTCAATATTGTCCTTAGGAAAGTAGGACTTGGAAATGCTAATGCCCCACTTGAATGAGCCACTGTCCGCCACGTCCTCCTCCATTAGCACCTTGAAAAGAGCTGTGATTGCCATTTCGTTACCGATAAGGGCAATCTTTTCCCCCTTTGCAACCATAAAGGAAATATCCTTAAACAGGATTTCTCCATCCTGTGTTTTTGTTAAATCCTTAACCGTTAAAATGTCCTTGCCCGCTTCCCTTTCCATATCGAAGCCGATGAAGGGATAGCGGCGGCTTGAGGCGGGAAGCTCCTCTATTGAAAGCTTGTCAAGAAGCTTACGGCGGGAGGTTGCCTGACGGGACTTGGATTTATTGGCGGAGAAGCGAGAAATAAAGCTTTGAAGCTCCTTTATCTTTTCCTCGTTTCTCTTGTTCTGCTGCTTTATCATACGCTGGATAAGCTGGCTGGACTCGTACCAAAACTCATAGTTACCGACATACATCTTTATGCCTGCGTAGTCAATATCAACTATGTTTGTGCAAACATCGTTTAGGAAGTGGCGGTCGTGGGAAACAACCAAAACCGTGCCGAAGTAGTCGCTTAAAAAGTCCTCAAGCCAGGTAATGGCATCAATGTCAAGACCGTTTGTCGGCTCGTCAAGCAAAATAATGTCCGGGTTGCCGAAAAGGGCTTGGGCTAAAAGCACCTTAACCTTTTCGCTTTCCAAAAGGTCACTCATTTGGCAATAAAGCAAATCCTCACTTAAGCCAAGACCCTGGATAAGCTTGGAGGCGTCACTTTCAGCCTCCCAGCCGTTAAGCTCCGCAAACTCACCCTCAAGCTCTGAGGCGCGAATTCCATCCTCATCGGTAAAGTCCTCTTTTAGATATATTGCGTCCTTCTCCTTCATAATGGAATAAAGACGCTCATTGCCCATAATGATTGTGTCAAGCACAGTGTACTCATCAAAGGCAAAGTGGTTCTGCTTTAAAACGGACATCCTTATATTGTCGGGAATGTAAACATCACCCTTGGTTGGCTCCAGCTCCTTGCAAAGGATACGCAAAAATGTACTCTTGCCTGCGCCGTTTGCACCGATAACGCCGTAGCAGTTGCCGGGGGTAAACTTAAGGTTTACATCCTTGAAAAGCACCTGGCCGCCGAAATTAAAGGTCAAATTGTTAACTGTAATCATAAAATCCTCGTAATTTTCATATTATCTTTTTTATTTTATCACATTATTATTGTAAAATCAAGTAGATTAACCCTTTAATAATTTATTCAAAATTTGTTGAATTAAAGGTTTTTATGTGTTATACTATTCTTAATAAGGCTTTTGGGGGTATTTTTCGTGACTAAGCAAGAAAAACTTTTTAAGGAAAACGGCGGATACAAATTTAAGTTTACCGTTATTATGGCGGTTTACAACGTGGAGGATTACATTGACGAGGCGATACAGAGCATAACCTGCCAAACCATCGGATTTGAGGATAACATTCAGCTTATCCTGTCAGATGACGGCTCACCTGACGGAAGCGGCGCCATTTGCGATAAGTACAAGGAAATGTACCCAAACAACGTGGTTGTTATCCACAAGGAAAACGGCGGCCCCGGCTCTGCAAGGAATGCCGCCTTGCCTTACATTGAGGGCAGATATGTTAACTTCCTTGACCCTGATGATACCATTTCCAGTGAAACCTTTAAAAATGTTTACAAATTTTTTGTAAAGAATGACCATAAAACAAGCTATGTTGCCATCCCTATGTATTTCTTCGGAGATATGAGTGGGGAGCATCATCTAAACAACAAATTTGAGCGCGGCTCCCGAGTTATCGACCTTTTAAAGGAGCATAACGCCCTTCAATATTCGGAGGCGTCGGCTTTTATTAAGCACGATGTGGCAAAGGCCCAATGCTTTGACACCGAGCTTGTTGTAGCAGAGGATGCGCAGCAAATTATCCGTATTTTAATTGACAACCCAACCTTAGGCGTTTGCACCCGCGGCAGATACAACTACCGCAAGCGCGGCAACTCCTTGGTTAGCACGGGCACAAAGAAGAAGGGCTGGTACCTTGACTACCTAAAGCGCTTCTCCTTGCCTTCCTTTGAATACGCAAAGGAAAGGCTTGGCTATATTCCAAAATTCGTTCAAAATACCGTTATGGGGGACTTACGTTGGAGATTTGCGGAGGAGGCGCTGCCGCCTGTTTTAACCCCTGAGGAAACAGAGGAATACAAGGAGCTTATCTACCGTATTTCTGATATGATTGACAGCGACATTATTGCGCAGCAGACAAGAATGATGGTGGAAACAAAGGCTCATCTTATCAAGCGCAAGCAAAGCGACTTTAGGGTTAAGCTGGAAAATGACATTTCCTACGGCAAGGGCAGCATTGACTGGACTGCGTCGCAAAACATGCTCCAAATCTGCTTTGTTGATCATATTGGCGACAGCATTGAAATTACCGCGCGCCTAAGCCTGTTCCCCGAGGACAAGCCATTATTCGAAGGAAGCTATATAGCCCTTGGCAAGCACAGGTTTAAGGGTCAAGTCACAGACGAGCTGCAAAGGCGCGCCTCCATTGGCGAGGCTGTGGCGTATTGGAAGGTTATTAAATACACCCTTCCCAAGAAATTGGTTTTAAGGCACAAGAGCATTACGTTCTTTAACATAATTGACGGAATTACAATAAAAAGCCGTGGGCTTACCCCCGGAATAGGTCTTACCTGCACTAACAGGATTTTGGGCGCGTACAGCTACCGCCGCGGAATTATGACAAGGCTTTCAAAAAATAAACTTAAGATTTATCGCTCCAACCCTGTTTTTGCCTTCGGACGCGAGCTTCTGTTCCTATTTAATTTGCTCTTCTCCCGTGAGCTTGGTGCAAAAAAGGCATTTATGGCAAGGGGATACAACTTAGCTTATAAAATGTTCCACAGAAAGCACCTTTGGCTGATTACCGACAGGCTTAACAAGGCAGGGGACAACGGCGAAGCCTTCCTTGACCATCTTGTAAAAACAGGCTTTGACAAGGCTGACTACATTTTTGCCATTTCCGACTGTGAGGATTACCGCAGGCTAAGAAAAATATACGGGGACAGGGTTGTGCTTTTCGGCACAAACAGCTATAAGCTTAAGTTTTTGGCAGTGGATAAGATTATTTCCTCCCACGCGGAAAACTACATTCTTGATCCGTTCGAGGGCTACTCCGAGCCCTACCGCGACCTTATTAAGAGCAAGGACTTTATTTTCTTGCAGCACGGAGTAATTAAGGATGACCTGTCCGACTGGCTGAACCGCTTTAACAAAAACATCCGCGCCTTTATCACCTCTGCCCCTGCAGAATGGGACTCCATTGCGCACGGCAACTACCTGTATGACGAGGAAAGGGTTTGGCTAACGGGTCTTTGCCGCTTTGACAGGCTATATAACGAGGATAAAAAATATATCACCCTTATGCCTACTTGGCGTAAGTACCTAATGGGCAGGATCGACAAAAGCACAGGCACCTGGTGCGAGGGCTTGGGCTTTAAGGAAAGCCTATACTTTAAATTCTTTAATTGCTTGATTAACGACAAGCGGGTTTTGGAAACGGCGAAAAAGCACGGCTACACCCTTTGCTTTATGCCCCACCCCAACACAATCACAAGCATTAAGAGCTTTGACAAAAACGACGAGGTTAAGTTCTTTACAATTAACGACTCCTACCGTGATGTCTTTGCCAACAGCAGCCTTATTTTAACTGACTACTCATCCGCAATATTCGACTTTATCTACCTACGCAAGCCTATCTTCTATACGCAGTTTGACAGGGAGGAGTTCATTACAGGCGACCATGCGTATGTGCCGGGATATTTTGAATATGAAAGGGACGGCTTTGGCGAGGTGGTTTATGACTACGAGAGCACGGTTAACCTGCTTTGCGAGTATATGGAAAACGGCTGTAAGCTAAAGGATTTCTACCGTGAAAGGATTGACAAGTTCTTTGCCTTTAACGACAAAAACAACTGCCAAAGAATTCTTGAAAAAATATTAGAGCTTGAATAGCTTAAGCAAGAGAAGCCTTTTTGGTTAGGGCTTCTCTTTTTTTGTTGAAATACGCAACGCATTGTGCTATAATGATATAAAAGAAATCAATTAGACGGTGACAGTTATGAAAAAATTATTTTTTCCCTTGATTTTAATATTTACGGCTTTTGCCCTTTTCTCCTGCGGGGAGTCAAGCGACTGTGAGCATATTTGGAACCCTGCCTCCTGTGACAGGGCATCCTCCTGCAAGCTTTGCGGTGAAACGACAGGCTCGCCCAAGGGGCATACGTGGGAGGAGGAAACCTGCACCGAGCCAAGCCACTGCACAAGCTGTGGCAAAACAGGCGCTCCCCCAACAGGTCACACCTGGACAACCGTTTCCTGCTTGGAAAAGCCCTTTTGCACATCCTGCGCCGCATATGGCGAGCCCCTTTCACACATTTGGAAAGAGGCGGACTGCGAAAGCCCCAAGCACTGTGAAAGGTGCAAAATGACTGTTGGCGTTGCAAACGGACACGACTGGGTGCAAACAACCTGTACGGAGCCAAAAAAATGCTCCGTCTGCGGAAAGGAAACAACTGAGGGTTTAACCCACGAATATGTTTTTGTTAACTGTGAAACTCCACGGACTTGCTCCGTTTGCGGAAATACGGAGGCGGAAGCCCCCGGACATCAATGGGAGGGTCCCTTCTGTGAGCTGCCCGGCAGATGCACCGTTTGTAAAAAGGCAACGGGCAAGGCTTTGGGGCACGATTGGCAGCCTGCCACCTGCGTAAAGGCGGAAAGCTGCTCAAGATGCAATAAAACTCAGGGCGCGCCCATTGGACACACCTATATTTTGACGGAATATGTGGAGCCCTCCTGCTCTGCCGGATATGAGCTATACACCTGCTCCTGCGGAGATAGCAAGAAAACAACCTTCCCCGCTATTATCTTCTACCACACCTGTGATGAGGCAGGCTTATGCTCCAAATGTAATGTTACCTTTGACACAAGCCTTATGAGACTTTACTACATTGTAACCGACAGAAGCGGCTATGTTAAGCGCAGCGGCGCGTTTAGAAGCTCCGAAACATCAAGCACCATATACAAAACCATTGTTCCAAGCGATGTTAGCAATATGCCTATTGTCGACCTAAACGGCAACATCTCCTCCTTGACGGGCAAGGGTCCTGTTGTTACCATACCCTTTGCGTATACAGACGGGGAAATGTCCTTTGAATGTATGGTTGAAATCAAGGTGCAGGGCGCCTCAAGCGCAGGCTACCCCAAGAAAAACTACTCTATTAAGCTCCTAAACGAGGACGGCACAAAGCACAAGGTGGAGCTGGTTGACGGCTGGGGCAAGGAGCATAAATACTGTATGAAGGCAAACTGGGTTGATGTTTCCCACGCGCGCAATGTGGTGTCGGGCAAGATATACGGTGATGTTATTGACTACCGTGACACGGTGGATGAGCTTACCGATTTGGTAAACGGCGGCGCCATCGACGGCTACCCGATTATGGTTTATAACGACGGTATTTTCTTGGGTCTTTACACAATGAACATTCCAAAGGACAAGTGGATGCTTGATATGAAGGACAGCGACGAGAAAAAGCAGGCTATCGTTATGACTATTGACTGGACAAACAGCGCCGCAATGCGTGAAACCATTGTTTACAGCTCTTACTCAGACAAGTGGACCTCCTCAAGCGGATGGGAGCTTGAGTATGCCTCCAACGAGGATAGCTTAATTGATAACTCCACCGTTTGGGTGGCAGAAAGCTTAAATAACCTGATTAGGTTCGTTTTGGACAATGACGGTCAAGATTTCAAAAACGGAATCCGTGATTATATCGACCTTGAAAAGTGCATTGACTCAATGATTTACACCTTCTTTATCTGCGCTGATGACAACATTAGTAAAAACATACTGTGGGCAACCTTTGACGGGGTTCATTGGTTCTCCAGCGTGTATGATATGGACGGAACTTGGGGTATGCAATGGAACGGAAATATGTCCTTTGTGAATGGGGACACCCACCTTATCAATGTACTTGAAAGCCACAACAACTGGAAATACAACCTTTTGTGGGAAAAGCTTTACCTAAACTTCTTTGATGAGATTGCCGCAAGATATGCGGAGCTAAGGCAGGGCCCCTTGTCCTACCTAAACATTGAAAAGAGGTTTACCGACTTCTTTAACCTTATCCCCGACCTGGTTTACGCCGCTGAAAAGACAAAGTGGCCAAATGCACCGCGCAAGGATAACAACACCCTAAAGCAAATTTTGGAATACACCGCGCTCCGCATAAAGAAGATGGATGCTATTTTGATGCCAAACGGATAAATTAAGAAAAACGGCCGCAGGAGTGGTCGTTTTTCTATTGAAATAACGGTTGCTTTGTGGTAAAATAAAAAAAGACGTATTACAAAAAGCAAAAAAACTCACCGAAAGGAGGCTTTTATGAACGGATTTTTGCGTAGCTATTTGCCCTTTGTTAAGGACGAGGGCTGTGTTGCCCTTTGCTTTTTTGATATAAACAATTCCGTTAAGCTAACTGCCTGCTTATGCACAAAAGAGGAAAGTGAGAGGAGCCTTAGCTACTATGTGAACGGAAATGAAGGCACCGCTGTATTTTTCCATTCAATTTTGAAAAGCAACGGGCAGAGTGTTTGTTTTTTCCGCTTTTTTGAAATTGAACTAAGCCTTGATGAGGTTAAAAACGGGGTTAAAATTTCCTTTGAGAAGGATATGAAAATTTACACCTTCTCCGCCTTTCCCATTGACAGTAGCGCTTGCTCCTTTTACCAATTTGAAAACAGTATAATGTATTTAAATGCCACCTCTCTTTTTATCCTTCCCCAAAGCCGTGAGCTTTTAAAGGAAAGAAAAATGGCTAAGAAAAGGGCTAAGAAATATCTTTTTAAAAATGACAGGTCCAACTTTATAAAGGCGGAAATTATGCGCATAGCAAACGCCCTGACAAAGCCATTTTTCAAAAAGGATATTTGGCTAATCTTCGACCGAAGGGATGTGGCAGGGGACAACGGACAGGCATTTTTTGAGTATGTGGTCAACAACACGCCGAAAAATGTTAAGCCCTGCTTTGTTATAAGCAGGTCAAGCACGGACTATAAGAAAATGAAGAGGCTAGGTAAGACCTTAAGCCCGCGCACCTTCAAGTACAAGCTTTACTACACCCACGCAAAATTTATTATCGGCTCCCAAATGGAGTATGATATTGTTAACCCTATCCTTGCCCGTGACTATTTAAAGGATATTTTAAGCGAGCAGCGTATTGTTTTCCTTCAGCACGGTATTATTAAGGATGACCTTTCCCCCACATATAACAGGTACACAAAGCCAATGGATATTTTTATCACCTCCACGGCGGATGAGTATAGCTCCATTGTTGGCAGTGCCGCCTACGGCTACAGAGAAAATATTGTTAAGCTGACAGGCTTAGCAAGGTACGATAAGCTAAAAAGCAACAGTGAAAAAATCATTTTCATCGCTCCCTCCTGGCGCAGATATTGCCTAAAGGATACAGACTCCTGCGAGCCTGTTGACAATATAAAGGAAACGGGCTTCTTTAAGCTTTACAACAGCCTTTTGCACAGTGAAAGGCTGATTAACACAGCAAGTGCGCAGGGCTATCGCCTTTGCTACTTCCCCCATTTTATGCTGAGGAAATGCACCGATTTTTTCGGAAAGCTTGACCCTGTGTTTATAAACGGTCAAGAATTCTCCTATACGGATGTGTTTGAAAAGGGGGATATGCTCATAACCGACTATTCATCCATACAGTTCGATTTTGCTTACCTTAAAAAGCCCGTACTGTACTGTCAGGCAGACAGGGACGAGTTTTTTGGCGCACACACCTATATTCCCGGCTACTTCAGCTATGAGAAGAACGGCTTCGGCGAGGTGACCTACGGTGTGGATGAGCTGATTTCCCTTTTGTGTGAATATATGGAAAAAGGCTGTGTCCTAAAGGACAAATACCTAAAAAGGATAAATGATACCTTTAAGTACACGGACAAAAACAACTGTAAGCGAATTTTAGACGAGGTTTTACTTTTAAATGGAAAGAGCTGATGTAATTTCAAGCGGCGTGGAGCTGTGCTTCCTTGACCAAAGGAATGGGCGCCTGTTGCTAACGGGCAGACTGTACGGCAATGACCCTGCGCCAACCCTTTGCTACACCTTGAACGGTGAAAAAAGGGAGGCTGATTTGGGTGCAAGCACTGAAATTAGCCACACATATCGCCACATTTTTAAAATTGAGCTTGATTTATCCAAGCTAAACAGTGTTCGCCTTTCATTTGAAGCGAATACAGTGTGCGGCCCCTTTTTCCCCATTGAATTTAAGTGTAACGGCTACTCTGTAATCGGCGAATATATTGTTTACAACGAGAGCTCCACGGTTATAATTGAAAAATGCACCAAGGAGCTTTTAAAGCAACGGAAAAGAAAATATAAGGTGTTCTCCTTTAAAAAGGATGCTCTCATTGCCTTCGCAATCCGCGTGTTTAACAGGCTGCTTAAGCCCTTTTGCAAAAAGGAGCTTTGGCTGATTTCCGACAGGATAGACAGGGCGGGGGACAACGGACAGGCGTTTTTTGAGTATGTGGTAAAAAACACACCCAAGGGTGTTAAGCCTGTGTTTCTATTGGACAAAAAATCTCCCGATTACAAGAAAATGAAAAAAATCGGCAAGGTAAAAAGCCCTGTTTCCCCATTTTATAAGGTTTACTACACCTTAGCTTCAAAGCATATTTCCTCTCAGCTTGACGGAAGCAGGCTACTTAAGGTAAGAGCTTATCTTAAGGATATTTTGAACAAGCAGGATGTGGTTTTCCTCCAGCACGGAGTTATTGAGCATGACAGCTCCTCCTACTACAACCGCTTTGATTTTGGAATGGATATGTTTGTTACCACCACAAACGGCGAGTATGGCTCTATTGTTGGCATAGAAAGCTACGGCTGTGACGACACGGTTACGCAGCTTGTGGGGCTATGCAGGCACGATAAGCTTAAAAATGAACGGGAGAATATTATTTTCATTGCCCCCTCCTGGCGCCTTGGTCTTTTGACGGACACGGAGACAAGGGAAATAAAGGAGGGCTTTGAAAATAGCACCTACTATAAAATTTTCAACGGACTTTTAAACAGCGAAAGGCTGATTGCAAAGGCAATGGAAAAGGGCTATAAAATATGCTTTTATCCACACAGGATGATGGAAAAAGCAAAGCATTTCTTCAAAACAAGCCACCCTGTGTTCATAAACGGGGACAGCATTTCCTATACGGAGATGTTTTGCAAGGGAGCTATGCTTATAACCGACTTTTCCTCTGTTCAATTTGACTTTGCGTACCTAAAAAAGCCGCTTATTTACTGTCAAGCGGACAAGGCTGAGTTCTTTGCCGCGCACACCTGCACAGAGGGATATATGGACTATGAGCGTGACGGCTTCGGCCCTATTTGCAACACCCTTGACAGTCTTGTTGACACAATTTGCGAGTATATGGACAATGATTGCCAAATCAAGGAAATGTACCTTGAAAGAATAGAAAAAACATTTAAGTTCACAGACGGAAAGAGCTGTGAAAGGACACTTGAAAGGATAATGGAGCTTTGATATGATTAAGTTTAGTACACCCGAGAGCTGCGGTGTCAGCTCGGCAAAAATACACAAGTTTATTTCCCAACTAAACAGGCGCCAAATGCATATGCACAGTGTGCTTATGATGCGTGGGGACAGTATAATTTATGAGGGCTATTGGGCGCCCTTTACCTGTGACTTTAACCACAGGATGTACTCTGTTACCAAAAGCTTTGTGTCCGTGGCAGTGGGGCTTTGCGTTGAGGACGGGCTATTTTGCCTTGATGACAAAATTGTTGACCTGTTCCCCGAAAAGCTTGACCCGGGAATTAACGAGCATTTAAAAAAGCAAACGGTAAGAGAGATGCTGACAATGACCACAACCTGCTGCCCCTGCGGATGGTTTGGTGAAACGGACCCTGACAGAACCCACCTTTACTTTAACAAGGAGGGCTACCGCAGGCCAAGCGGAACTATTTGGGAATATGATAGCTCTGGCTCACAGGTGCTTTCCTCCCTTGTGGAAAAGGTAACGGGCAAGCGCCTCTTTGACTACCTTAACGAGCGAATTTTCACCCACCTTGGCACATTTAAAAACGCAAAAATTCTCCAAACGCCAAACGGGGACTCCTGGGGAGACTCCGCTATGATTTGCACCACCCGTGACCTTGCCTCCTTTGCCCGTTTTGTTATGAGCTACGGCGTTCATAACGGAAAAAGGCTAATGAATGAGGAGTACCTAAGGGAGGCGACAAAAAAGCAGGTGGATAACAACTGGGACATACATATGCATGTGTTCCACCACGGCTACGGCTACCAGATATGGAAGGGACCTGATGACTCCTTTGCCTTTGTCGGTATGGGCGACCAGCTTGCCGTTTGCATACCGAAATATGACTTTATTTTCTGCTGTACCGCAGATAACCAAGGCAACGAGTCCGCACGGGACTACATTATTTATCAGCTTTGGGACTGCATAATTGATGAAATAAGCAATTCCCCCTTAGAGGAAAACCCGAATGAGCAAAAGCGGCTATCCCTGCTAAACGACTCCCTTAAGCTTTTTGCGGCGCAGGGAAAGGCCGACTCACCTTGGCGTGAAAAATTAGACGGGGTAACCTACGCTTGCCCACCCAACGAAATGGATTTAAAGGAGTTCACCTTTAGCTTTGACGGATCTTCGGGCGGCACCCTTTCCTACGAAAGGGGAGGGCGCAAAATGGAGCTGCCCTTCTACATTAACAAAAACCGCTTTGGCTCCTTCCCCGAGCTTGGCTACGCAAAGGAAAGGGGTAGGGTGCGCACAACCGACGGACATATGTACAAGGATGCGGTGTCTGCCGCTTGGCTCCAGGACAACAAGCTAATGCTGTTTGTTCAGATAATTGACGAGTATTTTGGCAACGCCTCCTTAACCTTTGCCTTTAAGGATGATGAGGCAACCGTGCTTTTCCACAAGATTGCCGAGGACTTTTTGTGGGGATATGAGGGTCAGGTTGGAGCAAAAAGGCTTTGATGCCGACACATAGCGGAAAGAGAGACACGGCTTAAGAAAGTCCCTTTAAATACGGAAAAACCAAAAAACACAATTAAAATACAGGTGTACCGATAATGTTAGTACACCTGTTACTTTTTTCATAATAGGGTTACTCAAAGCCTTGCGATTTTTGGGGCTTGCAAAGATGATTGCGCCCTTGAAAGAACGAAGAGTTATTTTACATAAATATTTTGCGTAATTTATTGAACTATTACTATTTGTGTGATAAAATATAAACAGAAACTGCTTTTGAGGTGCGAAATGAAGGAATATACATATTTAGACTACCCTATTAAGGTTTACGGCATACCCCATTTTGATGAAAGAAGATGTCTTAAGCGGTTGCCCGACGAGGTAATTGAAAAAGTGCCGAGCTTAGAGTTTTTGGGCAGGCGACCCATGGGCGTGCGCCTTGGCTTTAGGACAAACTCCGAAAATATTACCGTCAAGATTGAATTTGAAACGATGTCCTTCGATATCGGAATGTCAATTTACTCCTGCCAAAGCGCGTTTGTTTTTGCAGGGGCGCACACGTCCTCCCGTTTTTTGGGCTTGGCAGCTATCGACAGCTACGAAAGCAAGGCTTGTGAAAGAGCCTTTAGAAAGAGTGCGAAAATGGAGGACATTACCGTTTTTCTGCCAAGAAACGAGATTTTAAAAAGCATTTCTGTCCTCATAGATGACGAAGCAGAGATTGAGCCGCCCACACCGTATAAATACGAAAAGCCCATTGTTTACTACGGCTCATCAATAACGGAGGGGGGCATTGCCTGCAATGTGTCAAACGGCTACAACGCCATCATTTCCCGACATTTGGACACGGACTACATTAACTTAGGCTTTTCGGGTAATGCCAAGGGTGAGCTTGCAATGGCGGACTTTATTAACACAATTGATATGTCAATCTTCGTATATGACTATGACCACAATGCCCCGACGGTTGAGCATTTGGCAAGCACCCACGAGTTGTTTTTCAAAAGAATTAGGGAAAAGCACCCCACATTGCCAATTGTTATGCTGACCCGCCCTTGCGCAAATTACGGCGAGGACGAAAGGGCAAGGCGAGAGGTGGTGCGCACAACATATGAAAACGCGCTTAGCGGCGGGGACAAAAATGTTTATTTCATTGACGGCGAGACATATTTCAAGGATGACCCCGACCGTGAGCTTTGCTTTATTGACACTGTGCATCCAAATGATTTGGGCTTTTACAAAATGGCGCAGGTTGTTGAGCCTGTGATTAAGAAAATTCTTGAGGCATAATTATGAGAGTTACAAACAAAATGAAAAGAAAGGCCACCGAGGCGGTAATTAAATTCTTGTCCAATGTGGAGTGCGCCACAAGGAGTGAAATAATCGAAGGGGCGCTTAAGTGCTACGGCTTGACGGAAAGCGAGCTTGAGGACTTTTCCCCACGGAGCAAGAACAGCGTGATAAGAAGCTATATTTCCACCGCCATAAACGACCTTATCAACAAAAAGGACTTAACAAGAAACGGGGAAAGGTATTGCCTTGCCAAGGAGGAGCTTGTTATTGTCAAGGAGGATTTGGTTGAGGCAGAGATAAAGGAGATTTTACAGCGGAGCGCATATACGAAAAACGAGATTTTCCGCCAGCTTGAGAGCCACTTCGGCACGGATATGACCTCCTCCTTTAAGGATGACTATTCCCTGCACTCCATTGCGGGAAATGTGCTTTTCAACCTTTTGCAAAATGATGA
Source organism: Clostridia bacterium (assembly GCA_017452475.1). Classification (GTDB taxonomy): domain Bacteria; phylum Bacillota; class Clostridia; order Oscillospirales; family CAG-272; genus RGIG2000. The sequence goes on from JAFTMJ010000034.1 coordinate 36,064, forward strand.
AATCGAGTTCATAGACGGCAAGTACAGGGATATAACACCTGAGGATATTAACGAAAATAACGACACTCCCCTGCCCGAAAATGAATTTAAGCCTAAGTTTTTCAAAAAGCTTTGGCTTATGGGCGGCAAGTTTTTTGAAAGCTTTGTTGCCAACCTTTTGGAAAAATACTTCACCCTGTCCGGCAAGATGGTGGTGTACTGTGACATTACAGGCGGCAGTGATGACGGCGGCTTGGATGTGGAGCTTGAAACCGTGGACTTCTTGGGCTTTGTGGAAACCATTGTGGCGCAAACAAAGTGCCGTGACCGCGCCCATGTTACAGAAAAGGAGGTGCGCGAGTTTTACGGCGCCATGAACGCAAAGAAGGCGACAAGGGGTATTTATGTAACCACCACCCACTTCCACGAAAGCGCGGAAAACTTTATTGAAGCCATCGGCGACCTTGTGGGCATTGACGGAGATAAGCTGTTTAGCTTGGTTAAGCGCACATCCTACGGAATTAACAAGCACAAGGGCGGATTTACCTTTGACGAGGCGATTTTTAACAGGTGAGGATTATGGAAAAAATTATTAATTACGAAAATTTAAGGTACTACGCATACTCAAATGACAAAGCAATTAAGGGCGACATTAAGGGAATTGTTATTGATTTCTTTGGTCTTGGTGGGCAAGCAATGTTCCGTGAGGATACGAAAACAGGCACATTTTTTGCCGAAAACGGCGTTATTTTCATCGTTCCGTACACTAACCCTTGGGGTTGGATGAACAGGGATGAGGTGCGCCTTGCCGACGAAATTATTGATGTAATAAAGGAAAAATACGGTCTTACCGACAAAACCCCCTTGGTTGCCACAGGCGGCTCAATGGGTGGGCTTGCCTGCATTGTTTACACAAAATATGCAAAGCACACCCCTGTTGGATGCGTGGCAAGCTGTCCCGTTTGCGACCTGCCCTACCACTACACGGAGCGTGTTGATTTGCCCCGTACCCTGTATAGCGCATTTTATAGCTACGATTGCTCCTTGGATGAGGCGCTGAAGAGCTGCTCCCCCTTGCATTTGGCAAGCACCCTGCCCGAAAAGACGGAATACACAATTTTCCATTGCGAGAAGGACAGCGCTGTAAACATTGAAATGCACAGTGACAAATTTGTAAACGAGCTTTCAAAATACAGGCGCGTTGATTATTTCAAGGTGCCAAACAAGGACCACTGTGATTTAGGGGAGGAAAACGACCTTAAGTTTAAGCAGATTGCACTTTCCTATGTATTAAAAAACTCTTGATTTTAAGCTAACCTTGTGCTATTATTAAATTATATATTTGTATTTTTAAGGAGAACTTTATGAAAAAATTGCTTTTCACCCTTTCGCTTACACTGCTCCTTTGCTTTGTGCTTGTGGGCGTGGTTAGTGCAAGATCCGCTTACCTTGAGGAAATTCCCGAGGAGTGGCTTTACAAAGGGGACACGGTTACACACTTTATAGTTTTCGACGGAAACGAATACTATAACGATGCAACAACCATCAACGCCTTCAACACTGAAGCTATGGATGCGGCATTACTTAGTGTTAATGTAAGTAAGGATTCAAGCGAGACAACTTCAGTTTCAAAGGATGAAATTGGAGCAAAGTATCTGACAAAGCTTGTTTTCCCTAAGACAACTACCACAGGTAGCCCTGTAACCACTGTTGATTTAAATTCACTTAAGGGAAATGCAACTTATTTTTGGGGCAAGGTTACTCCCGCCAAGCTGGGTGCGACTGTTTTTCCGTCCACAATGACCTCCACTTCCGATATGAACGAGGCTGTTGGAAACTTAAGATATATTGATTTTGGCGAGAATTCACAGCTAAAGAATATTCCCGGTTGGTTTTGCCAGGATGCCAACAAGCTTACATGCGTTAAAAATTTCCCTAAGGATTTAGACACAATCGGTGCATATGCATTCAACAGATCTGTAAATGCGTTCCATGGCGTTTTGTATATCAATGCAACAACCGTTAGTGGAGGTGCATTCAACAATGCAATTACACACTTAGACGGTATTGTTTTTGGTCCTAAGGTTAAGTCTATTGGAAACCAGACCTTCTGTGTTCGTGCCAGCGAAACAGGTCTTGGCGACCCGAAGGTTAAGTTTGTTGAATTCCAATGCCCCGTTAGCACCCTGTCTCTTGGTGCCATAGGTAACGACAAGGGCTCATTCAACTTTGCTCCCAAAAGCGGCAATCCCCGCTCGCCTTACTCAAGCTTGCAGTGCATTGTTGTCTCCAACGAGGCTGATTTAGCCTTGATAGAAGCAAACGGCTACACCACTATCCAAGAGCTGAATACAAATATTTGCTTTGACGAAAATTACAGCAACACATTTGTTACAGCACATAATTACACATACACATATAGCTATGAAAGCCTTACAAGCGCAGGCGCAAAAACAGGCACATGCTCCTGCGGCGCAACCGTGGTTGAAGCCTTGCCCGCAATCTTTGAGTGCTACGGCTACTCAATTGCAACCTACGGTGAGGGAGCAATTACAGTTGGCTTTAGGGTTGACCTTAAGGCATTGACTGCCTATGAGGAAATGCTTGGCTACACAGTTTCCTTCGGTATTGTTGCCGTAGGCACTGAAAACTTGGGCGGCAAGAGCCCTCTTGATGAAAACGGAAATGCGGTAGCGCTTGAAAAGGGATTAGTTATCAAGGCTGAGCTTGACAGGGCAAACGCATTGTTTGACGGCAAGGTAATCGGTCTTAACACCGAAAGCCAAAAGAGCACCCAGCTTATTATGTGCGGATATGCCCATATAACTGATGGTGAGGGCAACACAGTTTCCGTTTCCTATTTGCAAAAGTCAGATGCAGAAGGTTTGGTTTCCACCTCCTACAATGATTTGTTGGCGGTTAGCCTTACGGAAATCGAACCCATTTGTCTCGGAACGATAAATCCGTGAGCCTTTGTCCGGCCTTTGCCTTGAAAGTTTTTTAACTGTCTGCGCCAAAGCTCGAAAAAATCCTCTCTCGAAAACCCCCAAACCTACTAAAGAGCGGTTCGGGGAACCCCTAGGATTTATTCGTTCGGAGATGCAAGCAGTTTTAAATGAGAAAA
>JAFTMJ010000035.1 GCA_017452475.1 Clostridia bacterium
AGAGCATTGATTTGCTCTTTACTTAAATTACTTGTTTCGAGTATTTTCTTCTTAAACTTAAAAGAATTTAGAGTTTCCGTCTTTTGTACATTAGTTCTCTATTTCCTAATTTCGTTCATTGTTCAATTTTCAAGGATCTTTCGCGCACCGTTCTGCACAGTGCTTTGCTATTATATCACCTGCTTTTCCATTTGTCAAGTACTTTTTTTAAGTTTTTTAAAAAACTTTTTTAAAGCTTGATTTTAATAAGAATTGCGCGGTGCGGATTTTTATTTTATCATTATTTTTTCCAATTGTCAATAGTTTTTATTTATTTTTAGCAATTTTTATGCTTTTAACAAGCTAAATTTAAATTTTAGTATAAGTTTTGATATTTTGAACAAAAATAACCTTATAAAGGTTACGGAGGGCTTGATGGTTAGTGTTTTAATTCGCACCTTGATTATATATTTTATGCTGCTTTTTGCCCTTAGGCTCACAGGGAAAAGGCAGGTTGGGGAGCTACAGGTATCCGAGCTTATCACCACATTTATGATTTCCGAGCTTGCCGCCAGCCCCATACAGGATTTGTCAATCCCTTTAATTTATTCTGTTATTCCCATAGTGTTTCTGCTTTGCGCAGAGATTATCCTTTCCTTTGTTACCTCCAGGTCAAAAGCGGTAAAAAAGCTTTTTTACGGCAACCCAAGCTTTATTATCAAGGGTGGAGTGCTTGACCAGGGCGAGCTTATGCGATTGAGAATTAGCATAAACGACCTTTTAGGGGAGCTACGGCTGAAGGATGTGGGTGATATCAGCGCGGTGGACTATGCCATACTTGAGCAAAACGGCAAGCTATCCGTATTTCTGAAGGAAGGAATAAGGGAAACGGAGGTTGCACACGCACTGGTGGTTGACGGAGTTATAAACGAAACCAACCTACAATTGACAAAAAAGGATGAGAGCTGGTTAATGCATCAATTAAATAGCAGACGAATTGCGCTTAGGGATGTGTTTTTGTTCACCGTAACCGACAATAATATTATTAACATAATTAAGAAGGAAGGAAAATGAAGGCTTTTGTAATTTCCTTATGCATAATCGTTTCAATTTACTCCTTGACTATATTCAATGCTATTTATATTAATAATGAAGCGAGCAGTCTGATTGAAATGGCAAAGAAGCTTGACCCACAGACCGAAGAAGTACAAAAATTCATAGATGAATGGGAGGGGGTACAGTTCTTTTTCAGAATTTCCTCATCCCACAAGGAAACGCACCGAATTGACGAGGTTTTAAATGTGCTGCTGACAAAGGCGAATATTGGCACGAAAAACGGTTTTTACGAGGACAGGGCGTCGCTCGTTGAATTTTTGACACAAATCAAAGAGGACGAAACACTTTCACTTGATAGCATAATATAAAAAATACCGACACGTGTCGGTATTTTTTCATATATTTTTAACTGCTTCCTGTAAAAGCTTAATCTCCCTTGCATAGCCCTCAATATCGTTTGGAGTTTCCAAGCAAATTGGCAAATTAATTAGTGCAGGATGGGTTATAATTTTGATAATGCCGTCTAACGCTAAGCTACCGTCACCTATTTTTTCGTGCCTGTCCTTGTGGGCGCCAAGCACATTTTTGGAGTCATTTAAGTGGATAGCCTTAAGCCTATCTAAGCCGATAACCTTGTCAAATTCGCCAAAAACGCCGTATGGGTCCTCGGACACATTGTAGCCTCCGTCGTGAATATGACAGGTGTCGAGGCAAACGCCAACACGGGATTTGTTTTCCACCCTTTCGATAATTTGCTGAATTTCCTCAAAGGTTTTGCCGATTTCAGTTCCCTTGCCCGCCATTGTTTCAATAAGAACTATTGTTTTTTCGCTTTCAGCAAGGATTGTATTTAAGGTGTCTGCAGTTTTTTCGATGCCAACATCAACGCCCTGAGAAACATGACAGCCCGGGTGAAAATTGTAAAGTGCGTTTGGAATTTTGTCAAGAAGGCGCACATCCTCAGCCATTACCCGCTTTGTGTAGTCCCTTATGCCCTCATCCGCCGCGCAGGGGTTAAAGGTGTAGGGCGCGTGGGCAATTATTGGTGCAAAGCTATTCTCTTGCATTAGCTTAACAAGGGCAGAAATATCCTCATCCGTTGGTGGCTTAAAGGAGCCGCCGCGAGGATTCCTTGTGAAAAATTGGAAGGTGTTGGCGCCTATGGAAAGTGCCTCCCTGCCCATATGCTCATAGCCCTTTGAAACAGACAAATGGCATCCTAAATTAAGTTTCATTTTTACCTCTTTTCAAGCACGGGTTGGCACAAAACTGCCAACCCAGTGCGTTTTATATTACAAAATCGAACTCGAAGTCGTACATTGATACGCTATCGCCGTCACGGCATCCCGCTTCCTTTAGCTTATCAATTACGCCGCTTTTAAGAAGAACTCGCTGGAAGAACATAAGTGACTCCCTGTCCTCAAAGTTAACTTGGCCAACGAGATTATAGAGCCATTCGCCCTCCACAACATAGGTGCCCTTGTCATCCCTTGTTATTGTGACTGCGTGGTCATCACCGTCGTTAAGAATTGCGTCCTCGGGCGCATAGTCCGCCTCGTAGATTGTCAAAGGAGGAAGCTTCTCAAGCATTTTGTCAATCTTAGCCACCAGCTCCTCGGTGTTTTCGCCTGTGTATGCGGAAATGTACATCAAGTCCCATCCGCGGCTCTTTACATATGCCTCGAAGGCATCAACATCAACAGCCTCACGGTCCAAGGAATCTACCTTATTTGCCACAATAATGCGGGGACGTGTGGATAATTCCCTTGAAAACTTGGTTAATTCCTCATCAATTGTGATAATATCATCAATAGGATTCCTGCCCTCAATGCAGGAAATATCAACCACCTGCACAAGAAGCCTGCACCTTTCAACATGCCTTAAAAATGCGTGACCTAAGCCCAAGCCCTCTGAAGCCCCCTCAATAAGACCCGGGATATCCGCCATTACGAAGCCGTGACCGTCCCTTACATTAATTACACCTAAATTGGGGGACAGGGTTGTGAAGTGATAATCCGCTATTTTGGGCTTTGCATCACTGACTGCGGCAAGCAAGGATGACTTTCCCGCACTTGGCAATCCAACAAGACCAACATCCGCAAGCATTTTAAGCTCCAATGTCAGCTCCCATTCCTGACCCTTCGTACCGCTTTTTGCAAACATAGGGATTTGACGGGTTGGGGTTGCAAAGTGCTTGTTGCCCCAGCCGCCTCTGCCGCCCTTGGCGCAGACCCAGTCCTCACAGCTTGACATATCCTTCAATATTTTTCCGCTTTTTTCATCACGGATTATTGTGCCCTCAGGCACCTTAACTATAATGTCCGCGCCGTTTTTACCGTGGAACTTTGCGCCTGCGCCGTCCCCACCGTTTTCAGCAACGAACTTCCTTTTGTATCTAAAGGCAAGCAAGGTGTTAGACCCCTTGTCGATGGTGAAAATAACATTTCCGCCGTGACCGCCGTCACCACCGTCAGGTCCACCCTTAGCAACATACTTTTCTCTTCTAAAGGACACACAACCGTTTCCTCCGTTGCCCGCCTTTACATATATTTTTACTTTGTCAATAAACATACTTAAGCTCCTTTCCCGAAAAGCCCCTACTATTCTTGTTCTTCGTCTTGGTAATTTCTTTTGATTATAATAAGCTCATCGGTATTTGAAAACTCTTTCGCCTCCGCGGTTCTGATTTTTTCTTGCTTTTTCAACATACGCTTCATAGAAGGAGCGTGAACATACCTGCGCCTTGGGGCGGACTGGTGAATTACGCTCTCCTTCAGCTGAATGTCAACCGTTGCCTTTGTAATATCAATTTGGCTCCTTGTAACCGCTTCCTCTTCCCTGTCGATTTTCACATACGCCATAGAAAGAGCAATTGTCATCACGAAGATCAAGAAAATTCGTTTATCAAGCCACACGTGGCTGAAAAGGCCTACCGTTAGAAGCGCCATTGTTGAGCATAAGCCTGCGCAGCCGTTGACTCTTCTGTACGCATTTTTTGCATTTACGGAATAGGTAAATGTAACACGTGCGAACATCACCATCATCATAAGCACAGCCGCCAAGCCTATAAAGCCGTAGGAGGCAAGGAGCTGAATTGGAAGGCTATCCACATAGCTTGTGCCAAGAACATCCATTACACTTTCGCCTGCTATATTTAAGCCGAAGGGGTACTGGGCAAGGGTTAAAAATGTGTCTTTAATATAATGTAGCTCCTTTGACACCGAAACCCCCGCTAAGGGTCCCCAAGAAAAGACTGCCTCAATTGCGCTGCTTGGCAATGTAAAATACAGTGTAATTAGCACGGCCGGCACAAGAACAACCAAGTAAATTGCCATACGCTTATAGAAGGCAAACACCAAAAGGCTACCGACAATTAAGCCAACCAAGCCTGCGGCTGAATTTGAAAGCACAAGCGCAGTGCCCATAACAACAGCCATCAAAAATCCAACAAATTTTGTTGAGTCCTTCTTTTCCGATATCATATGAACAATGGCGAATGGGATTGCAATAACCATAAATTGCGCCATAGCAGAGGATGAGCCCAAGGAGGAAACAATGTCCCAATCCTTTGAATACACATTCTCCAAAAATTCCAAGTTAAACGCCATTCTTCTTAATATTGCCTGTGCAATTGCAACCAAGGCAACAACGATTGAGGAGGTGGTAAATGCAAGAATGCTTCTCCTAAACCAAGCCTTGGAATAAATAAGGTTGGCAAAAAGGAAATATGAAAACAAAATAACCATTTCAAAGGATATAGCCTTTAAGCTGGCAAGAGGGTCACTGTAATTAATGCCGCACACCAAAAGCACCACAATTGCAATTGAAACCCACAAATCAAAATACTGAAACCTGAAAATTCTCTTGCCCAAAAGCACCTTTATTACATAGCACAAGAAGGTATATGAAATAAAAATGCAGCTAAAGAATATATCAACAAAGGGAATAAGCAAAACCGTAACGATTGCGCCAACCTCGGGGGTGCGCAGGGTACAGTATGCGACTATTAGTGCAAAAACCAAAAGCGCTGTGTTGCTCGGCAACAAAAAATATGACAAAACACCCAAGCCCGCGCCAATTAAGAAGGCGAAGGTTGCAAAGCTAACCTTACCCTTTTCGGAGGCGGTACGAAAGCCCTCATCATCCATGCCGAGAAAATCAAACAACAGAAAATTAAATGTTTTGCTGTTTAAAACATTGTCCGCTAAGGAACGGGATGAGAAAAACAAGGGGATGGAGCAGGCGCAGACCGCCACGCCCGTTACAAACATCTCAAATGTGATGTCTATAAACAAAATCATATCGTTAAGCGGGTAAAGAACGGAAACCACCGCACCGGTCATAAACAGCATAATGCCGTAATCCCTCAAGGGGATACGCATTAAAAACTGAAATATTTTAGGGACAAAGTTAATTACCCTGTTTTTTTCAATAAACCTGGCAAGGCGCTTTTCACCTGTGCGCTTACCCTCGCTCAGCTTACCCTCAAATTTATCATTGACCCTGTTATAGGATGTAAAGAAGCGACCTATAAAGCACCGCTGGAGCAGTACTAAAAGCCACGCCATAAACCTGTCAAGCAGGGACTTCTTTTTTTGTCTGTTATCCAATTTATTCACCTATCTGTTAGTTTTTTGTTTAGCTATCCTCTTTTCAAGCTTTAAAAGCTCTTCCTTATGTGAAAGCACATATTTTTCGTAAAGGTCGGGGCGGCGCGCCTTGGTAAGCGCTAAGGATTGCTCCAGCCTCCAGTCATCAATATTTGCGTGGTGACCCGACAAAAGCACCTCGGGCACCTCCTTACCGTGAAACACGGGGGGACGGGTGTATTGAGGATACTCCAAAAGTCCCGATGCTATGCTCTCCTTTTCATAACATTCCTTATCAGAAAGAACGCCGGGGATTAGACGGGCAACCGCATCAACGATAATGCAAGCGGGAATTTCCCCACCTGTCAGCACATAGTCGCCAATGGAAAGCTCCTCATCAACTATTTCATCAATAACACGCTGGTCAACACCCTCGTAGTGACCGCACAAAACCACAATATTGTCATAGGCGGAAAGCTCCCTTGCAATTTCGTGGTTAAACACCCTGCCGCGGGGGGAGGCATAAATAACACGGGTGGACTCGCCCTCCTTATGGAGCTTGCGCACCGCCTCAAAGCAATCGCAAATCGGCTGGGTTGCCATAAGCATACCCTTACCGCCACCGTAGGGAGTATCATCAGTTTTTTTATGCTTATTTAAGGTATAGTCTCTTATATCGTGTGCTTCAACCGTGATGTAGCCGTTTTGCTGTGCCCTGCCGATTATACTGCTTTGCAAAACGCAATTAACGACCTCCGGAAAAAGCGTCATAATATCAAATCTCATTTAGTCAATCATCCCTTCAATGGGAGAAACAAAAATACCGTTCTCCAAGGAAATTTCCTTTACAAATTCATTAACGGCGGGAATGTAGGCATCCGCCTTGCCTTCCCTTGCCACCACATACAAGTCCTGTGCGCCTTGGTTAACCACATCCTTTAAGATGCCCAAAACCGCGCCGCTTTCACTGTGCTTAACCTCTAACCCGATTAAGTCAACGATGAAAAAGTCGTTTTCGCCCTTTAGGATGTCCTCCCGCTTGGCGTACACATATTCCATCCTTAGCTTGGTTACCTCCTCGGGGGTGGTGATGCCATCCACGGTGACAATTGCCGAGTTTTTGTAAGGCGAGCATTTTTTCACCTTAAGACATTTATAGAAGTCGCCATCCTTTAAATATAACCTTTTCAGCTCAGAAAAAACCTCGTAGCTATCGCAAAGGGGGTTGACTACCATAGCACCGTTAATTCCATGCGCCCTTGTAATCTGCCCGCACTCTAAGTATTCATGTATCATAATGTTAGTCACCTTTAAACATAAAATTCCAATATATATTCTAACACAAAAAAGCACAAATATCAAGTCATTAATTTATTTATATAATAAAATTTAAAAAAGCACTTGACAAAGTTTTACAAGTGTGTTATAATGCTTTCACCTCGATTTGGGGTTCTTTTTTTGTGCCGTTATTTCGGCGCATCCCCTTAAGAGGGAGGTACGGTGCGTAAACGCACAATTCAATGGGCTTTGTCCCAAATTATAATTAGGAGGTGCCGCAAACATGGCTAATGAAGCAAGAGTCAAGGTTACTCTCGTTTGCACTGAGTGTAAGCAGCGTAACTACGACACAAAGAAAAACAAGAAGAACGACCCTGACCGACTTGAAATGAACAAGTTTTGTCGTTTCTGTCGTAAGCACACCTTGCACAAGGAATCTAAGTAAGGAGTAGTATCATGGCTGAACTAGAAAACAAGAACGTTTCTGCAAAGGCAGAAAAGCCACAAAAGGCAAAGAAGAATGCTGACGGCAAGCCGGGCTTCTTCAGAAGAATTGCTAACTGGTTCAAGGGTCTTAAGAGTGAATTCAAGAAGATTACTTGGGCTTCTCGCAAATCAACTTTCAAAAACTTCGGCATAGTTCTTACCATCGTTGTTATTTCAGCAGTTGTTATCGGACTTGTTGATATCGGCTTAGGTGCATTCTTCAATTTCCTACTCGATGTTATCGATATAACACCGACTGTTTAATTGAGGTGCGGAAATGAGCGATTTTAACGAGTTAAATGTAGGACCTAAATGGTATGTAGCCCACACCTATACCGGTTATGAAAACAAGGTTAAGGCTGCAATCGAAAGGGCGGTTGAAAACAGAAATCTTTCACATCTTATCTTTGATGTAAAGATTCCGGTTACTCCAACTGTTCAAATCGATTCCAAGGGTAGAGAGAAAATTGTTGAGGAAAAGATATTCCCTGCCTATGTTTTTGTTAAGATGATAATGAACGACGAGAGTTGGCACATTATTAGAAACATCACAGGTGTTACAGGCTTTGTAGGTCCGGGATCACGCCCTGTTCCACTGTCTGATGAGGAGGCTATGTCAATCGAGGTTGAGGCTAAGGTTGAGATGGATACCTTCCAAATTGGCGATGAGGTTGAAATCATCGACGGATTTCTTGCAGGTCACAGCGGTAAGATTAGCGAAATCGGTGACACCGAGGTTACTGTTATCGTTACTACCATCGGCCGTGAAATGCCTGTAAGCCTTGACGCAAAGAGCGTTAAGAAAAAATAATGCCACGCAACGGCTTTAAGGTTGCACATTAAAGTGGGAGAAAGAAAAATACTTTTCAATTCTTTCGTATAGTACCACTAAGGAGGATTTTATTATGGCAAAGAAAATTCAAGGCTATATCAAGCTTCAAATTCCTGCCGGTAAGGCAACACCACAACCACCTATTGGTCCTGCTCTTGGTCAGTACGGTGTTTCAATTCCTAACTTCACAAAGGAATTCAATGAGAGAACAAAGAATGATATCGGTTACATCATCCCTGTTGTAATTACAGTTTATGCTGACCGTTCATTTACATTTATTACAAAGACTCCACCTGCTCCGGTTCTTATTAAGAAGGCTGCAGGTATTGAGACAGCTTCTGCAACTCCTAACAAGACAAAGGTTGCAAAGCTCACAAAGGAACAGGTTACAAAGATTGCTGAAACAAAGATGCCTGACTTAAACGCAGGTTCCTTGGAAGCAGCTATCAGCATGATCAAGGGTACTGCTCGTTCTATGGGCATTACCGTTGAGGACTAATTAGAGGAGGATATTTGAGATGAAAATTGGAAAGAAATACATCGCAAGTGCAGAGCTCATCGAAGCTTCCAAACTCTATGATCCGGCTGAGGCTATGAAGCTTGCATGCGAAACATCTAAGGCAAAGTTTGATGAAACAATTGAAGTACACGTTCGTCTTGGCGTTGACTCCCGTCACGCTGACCAGCAGGTAAGAGGCGCTGTTGTTCTTCCACACGGTACAGGTAAGAAGGTTCGTACTCTTGTATTCGCTAAGGGTGACAAGGCAAAGGCTGCTTTAGATGCAGGCGCTGACTATGTTGGTGACGTTGATTACGTTGAAAAGATTACAAAGGAAAACTGGTTTGAGTTCGACGTTGTAATCGCTACACCTGATATGATGGGTGTTATCGGTCGTCTCGGTAAGGTTCTCGGTCCTAAGGGACTTATGCCTAACCCAAAGGCAGGTACAGTTACAATGGATACTGCTAAGGCTGTTACAGAGGCTAAGGCTGGTAAGATTGAGTACCGTCTTGACAAGACAAACATTATCCACTGTCCAATCGGTAAGGCTTCCTTCGGTGCTGAGAAGCTTGAGGAGAACTTCTCCACATTGCTCGGCGCTATTATCAAGGCTAAGCCGGCTGCTGCAAAGGGTCAGTACATTAAGAGCTGCACAGTAGCTTCTACAATGGGCCCCGGCATCAAGGTTAACTCCGCAAAGATTGGCTAATAGATAAGCTTAAAACAGCTAAGCTCAAAACGAGCTTAGCTGTTTTTTCTTTCATTATTTATTACAAATAAAATAAGGACAGGGGCAAGCCCCTGTCCTATTTTAACTAATTAATTAGTCTTCAAGCTCTTCAGCGTCAGCCTTAAGAACATCCTCAGGAATTTCGATTACTGTATCATCGATATCGTAAATCTTGGAAACTTCCTTCTCTGTTTCGCCGCCAACAACAGTCTTGTACTCCATGCAAAGCTGGTCGTCATCATTTACATAGTAAGAAACAACTCTCTTTACCTTGTAATCGCCTGTGCCAGACTCTCTTGTGTAAGAATATGTACCGTCATTCTCATCAAGCAAATCAAGAATCTTTACAATTGCAGTTGCAGATGTTGCAGAAGCACTTGACATTTCAGAGATAAAATCAGCCTTTGAAATCTCTTCCTTATAAATGTCATCGCCCTCAACCTCAGCGCAGTAATACTTGTCAGCATCTTCATCATACCAGCAGTACTCAGCGCCCTCTTCCTTGCCATCATCATCAAGGTAGATTGTGCATGTCATGAGGTTATCAAAGTCAACCTTCATGATTGTGTCATCATACTCCATTGTATAGCTGTCAGCCTCAGCAAGTTCGTTTGCAAAGTTCTCAACATCGCTTGAGAACAAGCTGCAAGAAGCAAGAACGAGAACTGCGCCGAGCATAGCAATTACCATACAAATGGTGAGCAATTTTCTTAAGTTTTTCATAATAAAACTCCTTCGATTAAATTTTGTTGGTTGAAACAACCACATCTATATTATACTCTCATATTTAAAATTTGTCAAGCAAATTTCACCTTTTTATCACATTGCACAATTGTACAAATAATAGAAAAATGACGAAAATCCATATATATCAAGGGTTTTCAGCATTTTTTGTCATTTTTCCATTTTTGAAAAAATGTGATTATTTTGTGAAAATTGCACTAATGAGCTTTTTTTCCAAAAGTGAATTTGGACTCGGTTCCGTTATATAAACGAAGTATATTTGCCTTGTGCCTGTATATCATAAACAGTACAGACAAGGCACAGAAAACAAGCGCCCAAATACTCTCAAAGCCCATAATTGCCAAAGCAATTGGGCAAGAAACCATAGCGAGCATTGTGGACAGGGACATATACTTTGTGGTAAGAAGCAAAACCACCATTATGCCCGTTGCGATTAAGCCGATGAGCCAATCCAAAATCCACATTGAGGCAAGGCAAACAAGGAAGCCCTTGCCGCCCTTGAAATTATACCACACAGGATATGCGTGGCCAAGCATTGCAAAGAAGCAGGTTACTGTTACGCCAAGCTGATACATACCGTAGAGCTTACCCATAACCAAGCCTGCCGCCAAGGTTGGCACCGCCGCCTTAACAAGGTCAAGCACCATTACAACATATGCAAGCTTTGAGCCAAAGGTTCTTTTAAAGTTTGTAAAGCCGGGGTTGCCGCTACCACATTCTCTGATATCCTGCTTATATACCGCCTTTGACAGTATAATGGCGGGGTTGATGCCTGAGATAAAATAGCCACCCACAGCAAATAAAGCAAGCACTAAATATTCCATTATGCACCACCTAGCTTACTATTAATATATAATTGTAGACATTTTGTCCGCCGTCCACAATATACGCCTCTTGGTTAGGGAATTTAGAGCCGATAATCGCCTCCAAGCCGCCAACATCCTCTTCCCTTGCGTCAGCGCCGCAAAGAACAATGCAGGCGCAATAGTCACCAAAGCCGATTTTTTCAAGGGTGGCAACCACGGTGTCAATTGGGCTTTCGGTTGAGGACAAAATTTCCTTACCAACAATGGAAATGTAGCTATCCTTCTCTATGTTAACCCCATTCAAGGTTGTGTCACGCACTGCCCTTGTAATTTCAACGGTAACAACGCCCTCCATTGCCGAGGTTAGCTCCGCTTCCAAAGCCTTAACCTCCATTGTGGGGTCAAGCATGGAAAGGGAGGCGTAGCCCTGACCTATGTTCTTACTTTCAATAACCACTATTTCGGACTTGCCGTATAGCTCCTTTGCCTGCTTAGCGGTGAGAACTATATTGCCGTTGTTTGGATAAACAAAAACCGTATCTGCATTAACCTCATCAAAGGCATCCATAAGGTCTTGGGCAGAGGGGTTCATGCTTTGTCCACCGTCAACAATGTAGTCAGCGCCAAGGTCCATAAGCATTTGCTTCACGCCCTCGCCCTGCGCCACACTGACAACGCCGATTTTCTTGCGCTCCTTGGGCGGCTCAGCCTTTGGCTTTTCTTCCTTAATAGTATTATTGTGCTGAAGGGACATATTCTCTATTTTAACCTTTAAAAACTCACCGTACTGCTGTAAGAAGGCAAGCACCTTGTCAGGTGTCATCGTGTGAACGTGAATTTTAACCACACTGCCGTTCTTTACAACCACCATAGAGTCACCGATTGTGCCAAGGTAGTCAACTATTACCCTTTCGGAAAAGGTGTCAATATTTTCAACCTTGCAGGTTTGGAGCCTTAAAAGCACCTCTGTGCAATAGCCGAAGGTTAAAACACTGTTTTCATCAAAGGCGTCAAGGTCAATTTCCGCTGTCTGCTCCCTTTGAACAATAGCCGTGCCGATTTCCTTGCCGAGCATAGCCATCTTCATACCCTCAACTATGTAAACAAGACCTGCTCCGCCCGAGTCAACAACGCCTGCCTCCTTTAGCACAGGGAGAAGCTGGGGTGTGCGCTTTAGGGATTCCTTAGCCTCACGCAAAAATTCATCCAAAAAAGCTAAGGGAGTGGATGGATTTTTATCAATTGCAACCTGGGTTGCCTCACGAATAACTGTCAAAATTGTGCCCTCGGTTGGGGTCATAACAGACTTATACGCCTGCTCAACACCAAGCTTGAAGGCGGACTTTAATGTTTCCACATCTGCGTCATGCACCTTGTAGAAGCCCTTTGTTATTCCGTCAAAGAATTGAGACAAAATAACGCCTGAGTTGCCGCGGGCAGACAAAAGCATTTCATTGGAAATCTTGCGGGAAATGGCGCTTAAGTCACTTTCCTCACTGTCCTGAAGCTTAGCACCGCCAAGCATTGTAAGAAGCATATTCTCGCCCGTGTCACCGTCGGGAATTGGGAAAACATTTAGGTCATTAATTTCCTGCACGTGTTCCTTAAGATTTACAGCGCCGCCTGCTATCATTTTCGCATAGCACTGGGCATCTATTTTATTTTGTTCACTCATTTTGTTTCTCCGTTTATAAATGTCACTTCTTCTCCAATGCCCCAAACACCCACCGCATCAGGACCGATGGAGGCGCCGATGATTGGACCGATACAGCCAACGAAAACATCCTTACAATTGATTTGCGCCTTAACCAATGAAACAAGGGTGTCTATTTCCTCTTGACTGCAATCCGCATGGGCAATGTAAACTGTTTGGTTTTCGGGGTCTTTAATTACTGACTTAAGCATTGAAACAATTTCGTTAAAGGAGTTTTGCCTACCCTTAACCTTTTTGTATGCCGCCTGTTCACCGTTGGCATCGGAAATAAGGATTGGCTTAACACCCATAAGATTACCGAAGAACGCCGCCGCGCCCTTTACCCTGCCTGCGCGCTTTAAGAAGGTGAGGGAGTGAACTGTAACGAACTGATTTATTTTTTTACGCAAGGAAATCACATTATTTACAACAGTGTCATAATCCTGTCCTGCGTTAACCATTTTTGATGCCTCAACAGCTAAAAGGGCAATACCCAAGCTGGCATTAAGGGAGTCAATGCAGGTAATTTTGGCATCAGCATTCTCCTCAAGGAGCTTGTTTGCAACCACATTGCCTGTGTTTACAGAGCTTGACTGCTTAGAGGAGCAAGCGATGTAAATAATATCGTAGCCTTCATTAAGGTACTTGCTAAATATATTTTGGAACTCCTCCATACTAACCTGTGCAGTTGTAATCCTTTCGCCGTTACGCATAATATCGTAAAATTTGTGGGCATCCTCCTGACTCCAGTATAGGTCAGCAGGGGATTCAACGCCGTTATACACCGTTGTCATCTTTGCGTAGTCAATATCGTATTTTTCAAGTAGCTCCTTGCTCAAATCCGAGCAGGAGTCAGCAATGATTTTGATTTTTCTCATTTTAATTACCTCTTTACACAAATTTAATTGTATAAATTATATAATATGAGGCTAAACCAACGCTAAAGTAAAAATGAACAAATTGTTACATAATTCGACCGTAGCAATAACGATCCACCAGCTAAGCTGGTGGTTTTGCATTTTCGGGCATAGCCCTAATACTACTGGCTACATACAAGTATGTTTGAAAACGACCTGTCAGACATGCACTTGCTACTGTTTGCCATAAATGGCTCATGTCATTTTATAAGTACAAGATATAAAGCCTCCTTTGTAAAG
>JAFTMJ010000036.1 GCA_017452475.1 Clostridia bacterium
CACTCTCTGTTTAAGTACGCCTAAATTTCACAATTTCAACCACACTTTTCAACAAAAGCGTGAGTTTGTTTTTCCAATCATAGAAAAAGAGCTGACACTCTTTCACTAATTATTTCTAATTAGCTTTTGTGTCAGCCCCTTGTTGTGCTTATTCTTCCACAGGCTGTGGATAATTATAAGAATACAAATAGTTGCCCGTTGTAAACTTACCGAAAATGTACTTGTTTGAGCCGCTTTCATTGAAAATCCAAAGCTTTCCGTCGTGGAACACAATCTCCTCTGCCATAGGCGGCGCCTCAATTGTGTCAATATGAGCCAAAGAATTTACAAAGTAAAGAGGAATTGTAACGCCGTATGTGTTCTTTGCGTAGGTGCTGTTCACCGCGCCCATAACCTTTTCAAGGTCGTACACATAAATGTTAGACGGGTCAAGACCCCAAGAGGTAGAAAGGAACATCTTTCCGTCAGCCACACAAACGCCCTGCACGCGGGACGGAATTGAGTACATTGCGCTCGGCAATGGCTCAACATAGAAGCGGCCGCGTCCCTCATCAGCCTCATTATAGTAGGAGCTCAAGCCAAAGGACACCATAAGCGCCTTGTTAGTATCTCCTGTTTTTGCAGGGTCGTGGTGCTTTTTGTCAGTCTGGTAGTCACCATCATCTTGGAACTCACCTGTATAAAGCTCGCCGTCATAAACGAAGCAGAAGGCGGGGTCAATATCGTAAGCCTCCGTGCTTATGGAGCCTCTGCAAAATGCGCGGCTATCCTTGCCGGGCTTCAAAATCTCACCAAGCTCAAAAACATCAATGCCTGTTGCTCCGGTTATGTAAGCATATTCCTCGTAGTATGCAATACCGCCTGTATGTCCTGTGTACGGGTCGCCGTTTACATCCACAAGCTCAACATAGTGGAACTCATCCCCGTCCTCGGAAATAACATAAACGCGGGATGCCTCCTCGTCGTCGTTCATATAGCCGCAGGCAATGAACACCTTTTCCTCCTCCACATAATCAAAGCCCTGTGGAACAAAGCCATCCATCAAGCCGGGAATGTAAAACTCCCTGTTTGCAACATCATAAAAATCATTGTACCTTATGTGGTCGTAAGCCTTAAAGCCCAAAATTGCCAGCATAACAAGCGCAATCAAAGCAATAACCACTGTTGAAATTATAACAATTTTCTTTTTCATTTCTGCCTCCGTCGGATTTCATACACAATTATTTTATCACAAAAAGCCCCGTTTGTAAATATCTTTTAGTAATGTAACCCCAAAATTAACAAAATGCAACCCCAAAATCGCTTGATAGACAGCTTACAGTGTGCTATAATGATATTACAAATCAACAAGGAGACCAAAAATGAAATTTTCCGAAAAGCTGACAGTATTACGAAAAAAGCAAGGCTTGTCTCAGGAGCAGCTTGCAAGCAAGTTAGAGGTTACCCGCCAAACCGTATATAAATGGGAGGCAGGCATAAATGTGCCCGAGCTTGAAAAAATCAAATCCATTGCCAAAATATTTAACATATCCTACGATGTTTTATTAAACGATGAGCTTACCTTGGAGGACACACCCCTGTCCGTCACCGTGGAAAAAACCGAAAAAAGCGACACAGGGTCGGTAAAAAAGCTTAATAAGCTATCCCTTGTAATTATCTCAATTTCAATCCTGCTCTCCATCGCCATTATAGTTATCGGCATTGTCCTAATAGTTAATGATGAAGAAGCTCCCGCCCCCACCGCAAGCTCACCCGCAGGCACCCTTGCCAGCGGAGTTTTAACCCCCGATAACTGTACCCACAACAGCCTATACATAACATCTCACACAGTTAAAAAGCCTACCTGCAAGGAGGAGGGCATAGAAAGGCACGTTTGCTCCCTTTGCGACTATTTTTACGATACCGCCATTGAAAAAACGCCTCACAAATCATACACCGAGTCAATTTTCAAGGAAGCAACCTATACAGAAAAGGGCATTAAGCGCTTCACCTGCACAGGCTGCGACCACTACTACGATGAAGAATATTCTCTTTCCTACAATGTGTCCGTTAGCCTAATCGAAAGAAGCACGGGCACAGAGGTTGTTGCCCTTGTAACCTCACAGGGCTACACAGGGGATGTAACGGTTACTCTTAGTGCAAGCGGTACTGTCCTTGCCAGCCAAGCAGTAAGCATTGAAGCGGGCAAAACCCAAAGCGTGCTGTTTTCCGCCTCTGCCACCTCAGGGGACGGCGCAGTTGTAGCCACCCTTCCCTCCACCCTTGATGACCGTGCCCCCGTCACCGTCTCAATCGACACAATCTATGATGATAACTTAGAGGACAACCGCAAAACCTCAACCTACATCTATGCCGTAAACCTAAAAATCGCTTACATCAGCACCTACATCACCGAGGAAAACGGCGAAAAGAAAAGCAAGTCCGCACTGTACACCGCAATTACTGTAACAGGCTACACCGTAAAAAGCGAGAATATGTTTTCATCCCTTGAGGAATTTAACGGCTCATCATCCTTCGATTTGTACATTTTTGAAAATCTTGCCCCCGCAGCCCTGCCTCAAGACGGCGCAGTGTGGCTTCTCAACCCACCCACCGTGCCAAGCGGCGCAGGCATCGCTATAGAAGATATCCAAGTCCCCGCCGATGCATCCTACAGAAGAAAGATAAATATCGCCCCTTCGGCAATTCCCGCCATTGTAAAAAATGTCACCCTTCACCCCATATCCTTAGGCGACGCCACCGTTTACGCAGAACTTGCAAAGTGGCGTGAAATCACCGAGCTTGGCGCCTTAAGCAAAATTCTCACCGCAGACACCAATACAGTTATGGCGGCAGGGGAGCTAAACGGCAATAAGCTGATAGTTACCTCATTTGATATTAAGGACTCCTCTCTGCCGTTTTTCCTTACCGATTTCCCCATCCTAATTAAAAATATGTTGCAATATAGCCTTCTCCCCGAAGAATTCTCCGCCGAGTAAATAGCAAAATATCCCTCTTAATTCATAAAGTCTTGACAAAATCGCTCATAAATTGTATAATTAAGTCGTAGTCCAAAGGGACAAATTTTGAAAAGGAGATTTTTATGAAAAAGTTTTTTGGCGAATTCAAAACCTTTATCACCCGCGGCAACGTGGTTGATATGGCAGTCGGCGTTATCGTCGGCGGTGCATTTACCGCAATCGTTAACGGTCTTAGCAACTATGTGCTAAAGCCGCTTATCAACTGGGTTCTCGCGCTTATGCTTGGCGAGGATGCATTGTCCGAAATTTTCACAATGCTTAAAACAGTTTACACCGTTGACCCTGTTACAGGCGCATACGTTCTCGACCCCGAGACAAACAAGCCAATGATTGACTTGGCAAACTCCATCTACATAGACTGGGGCGCGCTTATTATGACAATCATTAACTTCATCATCACCGCACTTGTTCTCTTCATCATTGTTAGATTTATTAACAGGCTAAGAGAAGAAAATGCTGATATTCTCACCAAGGAGGACAAGGCTGAGCTTAAGAAGCGCGGCATCAAGAAGTCCAACAAGGAGGCTGTTCAGGCTTACCTTGCAGAAAAGGCAGCGGCTAAGGCTAAGGCAGAGGCTGAGGCAGCAGAAAAGGCTCGCCTTGACAGGCTTGCTAACCCAACCACCGAGGATTTACTAAAGCAAATCCTTGCTGAAATGAAGAAAGAAAACTAATCCGCAAAAAATCACGAGGGAGACCTCGTGATTTTTATATTTTAGGATTGATTTTTCAAAGCCCGTGTCAGTGTATTTATAGTAGGAACAAACGATTCTTTCCTCTTTTTTGCATCCGCTTTTTCTAAAAATCCCCGTGCTTTAATGTTTCCCTTGCCACCATCCATATTTCAGCTTTGCCGCCTTGGTGGCTAAAGCAACCAATGATCTGTTCAAATTACTTCATTATTATCTCTCTTTTATACTATATTTTTATTAACGCTTTTGTAAGCTCAGGCGCCTTTTCCAAGAAGAAGGCTTGCCTTCCGCTTTTTGCCGTGTACTTTAAAAGGTCACGCCTTAAATTTGCGTCACAGTTAAGGCTGCTTAAAAAGCTATCAACCAAAATAGGCGTGTTGGCAATGCTCTCCCTGCGACTGCCCCTACAGGCGGAAACAAGGTTGGCAAGGCGGATAAATGCGCCATACCTTAAGGCAAGCTCATCAACCGCGCTCAAATCATTCAGCCGCACTAATTTTACCCCATAGCCCCAATTAAGGGTATAACCCCTCTCGCCTTGGTAGCCCAAGAAATACCCACGGGAGCGATAAACCTCTGTATACTTATCGTACATAAGCTCCTTATAGAACTCCTTGTATGGCTGCAGCTTTTCAAAGTACCTCGGTAAAAACCTTAAGTAATCCAAAAACTCCTCATTTGTGTTAGTCACAAACAAGGACACATTGTCATCCCTGTAAGGTCGGCAAAGCACCTTATCCTCCAAAAGCTGCTCATCGCTCAAGGTCTTGCCGTTCAAGGTGTAAGCCGCAGGCTCGTATCCGTTAATCGTAACGGTATATACCCCCTTTGCAAGGGTTTCAATCTCCCCATAAATGTAAGTGCTTCGATTTATCTCTATTTCCTTTAAATGCCTTTGCGCAAAGCTGTTGTTGGTAACCAAAGCAATTGCGTATCCCACCGTGGGCGAAACACAGTTTAATAGCCTGTCCATCACCAAAACCTCATTGTCAATATCTCCAAAGCTCCTAATAACCAATTTTTTCAAGTACATTTTGCCACCTCCTTGCAAATCATTACGCCCGTTATCTCCACCCCGTTCAACATACCGCAAAACGAAGCATTTCCCAAGCGGAACTTTAGTATAACACACATCCCTCCCAATTCTCAACTACACACTGTCCCAAATTCAACCCATCAAGAAAGAGTCCAACATTACATTGGACTCTTTCTGTATATTGTCATTGAATTAAGTAAATTAACTAATTCCTTTTGTAAATCTCGTACAATTTACGAGTAGCCTTTCCAAAATAATCTAAAAGCTTGTCTTCGATCACTTCTTTGGTAAAGTTTTCAAAAATAGTGTTTAAAATTACTTCAGAATAATTTACACTATCGCCTTCAAGCAAAACCTCCATATCGTTAAAAATACTTTTCAAAAATCTGATATTGTCTTTGGTAATAGCTTCCTCAATAGCATCAGCAACAACATATTCAAAGAATAAATAAATGCTCATTTCCTTTTGGTTGCCATTAAGAAGTTCTTTTTCCTTAACGTAGAAGCTGCTTAACTCTGAATGCCTTAGCATATTTGATATTACTCTGTTTTCGTCCATAAATACCATCCTTTATTTTGGCAAATACATTAACGCGTGAATCAAATCGCTCATCAAGCTTTTCGCAATATTTGTATCATGATAGCTTAATTTTCCGCTGTTTATAAGGGATTCAAGATGAGTAACAGTTTCCTGCGCCTTAATAATGTGGTCGCTTCCGCCAACAAGCTCGCCTGTTTGCTTTGTGTATCTAACCGCATCGGCTGTTCCGCCATCACCCACTGTTGCGTTTTCCCTATATAACTTTTCAGCTGTATGCTTGAGATCCGGATCGTCTATGTTGTTCATATAATCATCCCTAGTCCAATCCTCATATCTTTTGCCTCTGCCGTTTTCAGTTGTATACTCGCTATTATTCGATTCAGATGTATCACCGCCCTTAGGCTGCGCCACCTGACCCTTAGAATGCAAGCCCGAGAAGTTAAATTTCGCATCCAGCTTATTAAGTCCGTTGTAGGTGAACGCCGCTGCAAGGGCGCCTGAAATAAAGCCTGCAACCTGACCTGCGCACTTATCGCCTGTCAACGCAGTCACAAGCGTGTCAGCGCCGCATCCGACACCAACAGCAACCAAGCCGCTTACCGCTATCTTAGCAAGCTCTACAACAACCGCGCGTGTTACCGCAAGTGTGGTTTGCCAAGCGGTCATTCCCGCCGTCCTTGCCAAGCCCAAAGCGGCATTAGCAGGACAAACAAGCGATTGTATAAGTGAGCACGAGATTCCCCATACATGATAAATAGTCTCGGCCATTTTTTCATCCGGTATAACCGCCTTGAAGCACTCAAGCACAGGGTTGATTGACTCACTTGTAATATCCCCTATTGCTCCGTAGTATATTTCTTGAACAGACTCTACCATCTGTGATACACCGTATACGGTAGCTCCTGCGGCTGCGGTAAGCAACACAACCGAACCAACCGTCAGCGGAGTACCCGCACCGCAGGTGACAACGGTTAAAAATACCGAGCCTGCTACCAACAAGGCAGAACCAATAAGACCAATGATACCGTTTGTCAAGCGTTGACGGGATATTTCATCGGTATCAACAACCGTATGTACCCCAACACCCTCGGTGGTGACTACAACAAACTGATTTTCCTCAAGCTCAATATCATTTATTTGCTCTAAAAGAAATCCGTTTATGGTGCCCTCTTGCTTGTTCAGCAAATACTCCTCTATCACATCCTGTGAAAAGAGGATTATCGTCTTAGGCTCCGCCGCGTATGCGTTTTTCTCTTGCTCCTCTATTATCTTGTCGATCGCCTCTCTTGCAACCGCATAGGCCCTTGCCTCATCAGAGTAAAGACCCACAGCCGAGGTAGAGCTATAGTACATATCGCCCTTGAACATATACTTACCGTCATCGTAGGAGTAAAGGTCAATTTCCTCATCCCACAATGAACGCTTGTTTTCATTCAAGGTAACCTTAACACAGTAGTCGCTTTCTTGATCGTATCTAAAGTAATAACCGTTGTAAATGCCCGAAAAGCTGTCAAGGCTAACGCCCATATTTACCACGAAGCTCTGCTCCTCACCGCCTTCGCAGAAGGGCAAAACAACGAGTCCGTTTTCAACCGTTTCCCTTGTCACCACAAGCTCCGCAGGTGATGCATCATCATATATCTGTACAAATCCACAGCCGTAGATGCTGCCGCTTTCTGTGCTTTCATACACTTGGTACGATGCAAATGCAATACCGGGTACATATTGGTCGTTCACAACCGCAACCGCCTTGAACACATCATATCCGCCCATGTATAAATCATAGGCAATGCAGTCAATAGCCAAGGAAAAGCTTTCCATGCGTTTTTCCTCTGCTCTCCACTCCTTAAGGTCCTCCATCAAGCGGAGGTAATCTGCCTCTGTCAGCTGCTCTCTATCGCTGGCGTCACCACTCACTGTTGGCTCCTTCTGTGGCTTTTCCTGTGGCGCAGGTGTTTTTTCAATCTCGGGGACTAATGCTTCCTTACCGTTTTCCTCATCGGTTCCGCCGTAAGAAAAATCATAGGTTGGGTTTTCATAAACCGTCTGAGCATATGAGCCCTTGCCATTGCTCACCTCGTTTACTCTTATAGGCTCTTGGGTGCTGTCCTTGCCTTGCCGTTCAATTTCGGTTGCAATGCCCTCTGCGGCGCAGGACACCGCAGAGAACACGAATGATATCGCAAGAATAATACTGATTATTGATTTGAATAAGCCCTTCATCTTAACTATTCTCCTCTCACCTTTAAATAAGTGTGGCAACGGATGATATCGCCGCAATCGCACCGTATGGAAGCAAGAGCTTGCTTGTTATAATACTTAAAATGCTGCTGATTGACTGCTGCTTTTCGTATTTTGCAACAAGAACAATTGTACCCTCTGTGCTAACATTAAGTGTATCAATGCACTCGCCGTCAAGCTCCCAGCCCACAAATTCAAAGCCTTCGATACCCTCTGCTGCAGAGAGCTGAATTACTGAATCGAATTTCACTGTTTGCATCTCTGTTTTTCCAAAGGAATTAAACATAATCGTTACATCCTTCGCTTCAAACACAGGCTTTAAAACAACCTTCTTAATTTCCTTATATGATGTGGAGCCGTCAACCATATTGCCGTTGTCAAACCATCCAACAAATACGTAACCGACCTTTTCAACATCAGGAAGTCTGTCGCCTAATTCTTCACCAAGCTCAATTGTAAGATTGCTGTCCTCATATCCCTCGAAGTAAACCTGCACCTTGGAAATTTCAACAATTTCTATTTCCACAGAATGCTTGTAAGCACATCTGTTGATAATGCTCACAGTATATTTTCCCAGCTCATCAAGCACGAAGCCGTCAAGCTCTGAAAGGAGCATCACCTGTCTGTATCCTACGCCTGTAATTTCAACCAAGGCCTGGCTGTCGTACCTGTCATGGCCGCCGGTTAGTGTAATCGAGTTTGCTAAAATAACATCACTTGTGCTGCTACTTATCACACCGTTGTCCTCAACAAAGTCTTTGGTTAAGGTATAACCGATTTCGCCTGTAACAGAATTGTTCTCAAAAACAACACCGTAATAGCTTGTGGTGGAATTCCAGTTATATTCAGTAATCAAGTACCTGCCTGTCCTTTTCAAAACCTGCTCAACAGGGGTGTCAAACGGAATTTCGTATACATTTCCGTCCTCGCCTGTCGCCGTAACCCTTGAGCATTCATATTCTGCCGCCTGATAGAACCTGTAGCCGTTAAGAATAATATCCTCCGCTACAAGAGATGAGCGAACCTCATCACTTATGCAAACCCTTACATCATTCTTTATAGATGTGTTTTCAATGTTCTTAAGCGCTTCATCGAAGCTCATAACCGCATATGCCTCTGTGTTATTTATGTACGCCACATTTACATTGTCCACAGCATACTGTGAAAGCGCCGCATACATTTCCACCTTAGAGTCAAATCTCTCCTTAAGTCCGGAGGTGCCGTGACCCTTGTAGTAATAGTATTTCTTTCCGTTCTTGTCGGTAAATTCCTCAATATATCTGTACTCAATGCTTTCCGAGAACTCAAGAGCTTTTTTATAGCCCTCCTCTGTTGCATCGAACACAAAAATGTAGGAGCCACCGCCTGCGGTTTGGAAGTTTACACTGTAGTTCTTTGTCTTAACGGATGTCGGTCTGTCAGCCGAGAACAACAGCTCCTTGTTTATTTTAGGTGCATACTCAGGATCGTCAACAACCACAAAGTAAAAGGTGTAATGAACCACCTCTCCGCAGGCTGACGGGTTAGAGGAGTAAAGGTCAGCGCAATATATGCCCACCTTGTCAAGAGTCAGGGTACAAGCGCTTTTCTGCCCCGCAAAGCTCTTAACTGTTTCATAAGCATTGTTCTCTATTGCCTTTCCATCCTCATAACGGTAAATGCTGCCGTAAAGTCCGGGTAAGCAGTTCTTTGGGCTTACATTAAGCGTTGTTCCTACCATATAGCAAGGGAAGGGGCTGTCCTTTGAAAAAACTCTCTTATCCTGCGACACAAATCCGCCGCCGAAGTACTGTGAGTATCCAAAATCATTACCCAAATCCATAATGTATAGATTGGTTATTTTTTCAGTGCCAAAGCTTGTCCTTACCTTGAAACGGTAGTGTCCCGGCTTTTTGTAAACCGTACCGTCACTTACGCTTGTATATGCTCCGCCGTTATATGAGCAAGTAACATTAAAGCTGGTGTTTCCAAGCTTGTCTACTTTAATTTGCTTAAAGGAAACGGAGCCGTCAGTTAGGGAAAGTCCCTTCTTTAATATCTCTAAGGTTTCTGTTGAAACATCCCCAAATTCCTTTGATATATCCTTTGCATCCGTTGCAGTTGAGTAGAAGCCTACCTCCGCGCTGTCGCTGGCAACATATACAATGCTCTGCTGTGCAAAGTTCTCGTAATGTCTTGCGGTATCATATACGGGCTCGTCCCAACCGTTTGCAAGAACCCAAACGCCTACCCCCGCAGGGCCACTGAAGGCGTGAATGTACCAGGGCGCATCCCAGTATGACGGATATACCTTTTTTGTTCCGCTTTGGTATGTGTAGGAGTAGTATGCCTCACATACTGCAATGAACTTGTATAGCACGCCCTGCTTTATTTCATTAGCAGGAGGAGTGAAGGTTATCCTTTCGCCGTCTACATCAACCGAGCTTGCTCCTGTTTTCACCCAGCTCGCCCCACCGTTTGTACTCTTCATTATCAGGATTGCGCCGTCTCCTATTTCTCCAACACCCTGACCCGAAATGTGTGTCTCTGTATCCTCAGAAAGCTCCCAGTAATGTCCGCCGCTGTTTTGGTTTGCCCAGGTCTGCTTGTATTCAAAGGTTATCGAGCCGCCATTAACTGCATAAGCCTCGTAACCGTTCCAAGTGGTTTTTCTCATATCACCCGTAACCTTAAGGTCACCTATTTTATTGTGTCCCGAGCTTAGGGCGCTTGCCTTGTTTTGCTCACTTAAATAGTAACCGGTGTTGTCCTCTATGTTATGTAACGAGCTTCCCACATTGTATGATTGATTTGAACCTTGATTGCTTGCCGCGAATGAATTAAGCGGTATAATACCTACCAAAAGCACCGCCACTAAGCACATACATAAGATTTTTGTTTTAACCTTCATTTTCTTTTCCCCCTAATGCTTTTTTAATATTTATGATGACACATTGTGTCAATTTAACATCTTTTTATCCTTTCACCTTAATTCTACCACTGCTTTTTCGCACTTTTTTGCAACTGCGTTGCACTTTGTTTGCAGTTTATCTGCAACTGTTCTGCATTTTTTGCAAGCACATAAAAAATGCACGCAGTTCAATCTGCGTGCATTACTTCAGCCTTGCGACTGTTCAATTATTTCATTCGTTCTACTTATTATATAGTCGGCAACAACCATTAGGTCGTTTTCCATAATAAGTGCAATTCCCTCGGGCAAGCTTCTGCACCCCGTTCCCATGGTTTTGTCATT
The DNA here is from genome assembly GCA_017452475.1 of Clostridia bacterium. Classification (GTDB taxonomy): domain Bacteria; phylum Bacillota; class Clostridia; order Oscillospirales; family CAG-272; genus RGIG2000. The sequence goes on from JAFTMJ010000036.1 coordinate 10,763, forward strand.
AGGGTCGCAGGAATGGTAAAGTATTTTCATCCCCGCAATACGCATAGCTTTAAAATCATTGTCGTCATCGCCAACAAAAACAGTATTTTTCATATCTATGCCCAATCGCTTGCACAAAACCTTAAGCCCCTGGTTTTTCCCGGATACACCCCTAACCTTTCCGTCATCATCCCAGTCATACGGTGTTGCCTCAATGTCGGTAAGCCTTCCGCTTTCCTCATCAAATCTTAGCTTGTTGATAAAAATGTTTCCGTTAAATATTCTATTTGCATCAGGCACAAGGGAGTAAAGCACAATGTCCGCCCCTCCCGAAATTATTGCCACCTCAAAGCCGTTATCCTTAAGCTTTTGAATGGCCTCATAAAAATTCTTTGTTAATGAACAGTTTTTGCGTGTGGCGCTTTGGGCAATTTCCTTGGTTAGTCCCGCCCTTTGAAGTATCTGGCAATCCAGCTCCACCCACTCAGGGTAAGAAAGCTCTCCGTTTTCAAACTTTTTCTTTGCCACCCGGCACTCGTCGGCAGAAACATTAACCGCCTGATATAGTAGCGTCCAAGAATACTTTATTCCCTTTATAAGCGTTCCGTCCAGGTCAAACACAACAAGTCGGCTTTTCTTTTCGCCTTTTTGAGAGGCAAAGCCCACGGGCTCTACCTTCTTTTCCATAGCGTTGGCGGTCAAGACCGCCTTTCTGTTCTCATAAGCCTCCTCAAGTGCTGTCTTTATCAAGGAAATATATTCCTTGCCCTCTCCAAGTATTTCCTCCCAAAGCTCACCAAGACCAAATGAGGAAAAAATTTGATCCATATCCTTGCAGAACAAATCCTCGCTTACGCTTTTCTTACAGCCTCTCTTGTTTTTTATATATAAAATTACATGTTCCTTCAAAAGCTCAAAGTTTTCCTCGCTATTGGGCGCACATCTCACCCTCCAATTGTAAATAGAGTTTTCCGAAAAGTAGGTAATGTGCTTCTGTGCTCTTTCATCAAGAAGGATTTTAGCAGAAAGCTCCTTCGGTTTAATTTGAAATTTGTCCGTTATGTACTTAAATACCGCAGAAAAAAAGCCTACTGCTTCTTTCTCGTTTTTACTGCCTCTGCAAGCCATATAAAACGCCCCCTTCTTAAACTACTGTTTACATTATACCACCTATAATTATTTCAGTCAACAAAAAACGACCAACTTTTTACCAAGTCGGTCGTTTTCATTTTATATACTGCTCTAATTAAAGCGCCTTCTTTATTGCCTCAAGCAGCTCGCCGTACTCCTCATAAGCGGGAAGGGACGGGTAATCCGCCTTTATTTTTTCGGTACTCTTAAACAGGAAGCCTGCCTTGGAGTTCAAAATCATACCAAGGTCGTTAAAGCTATCGCCTGCGGCAATTGTTTCAAAGCCTGCGGTTTGCAGAGCCTTAACCGTTGTAAGCTTAGACTTTTCGCACCTCATCCTAAAGCCTGTAATCTCGCCGTTTTCAGCCACCTCCAAGGTGTTGCAGAAAATAGTGGGCATACCCAGCTTTTTCATCAAGGGCGCGGCAAACTGTGTAAATGTATCACTAATAATAATAACCTGTGTCAAGGACCTTAATTCATCCAAAAACTCCTTAGCCCCGGGCATTGGGTCAATTTTTGCAATAGTCTCTTGAATTTCCTTAAGTCCAAGTCCATGCTCCTTCAAAATACCGATACGCCACTTCATAAGCTTATCGTAATCAGGCTCATCACGGGTTGTGCGCTTAAGCTCGGGAATACCGCTTGCCTCCGCAAAGGCAATCCAAATCTCAGGCACCAAAACGCCCTCTAAATCAAGACAAACAACATTTAAATTACTCATAACAGTCCTCCAAAAAATAACATACTAAGATTATATATCATCTTTCCCCGTTTGTCAATACTTTAGCAAGCTAAAGCAAATCTAATTTAAACAAAACCCGCCAATTTTACAATTTAAAAAGGATTGCCGAAGCGGTGCTACCATAAAGCAGGTTTTACCTTCCGAAAAATCAAAAGGAGTACGGACATCTTGTTCGTACTCCTTTTCACACACCTTGCCCTGCAAGGTATAGTGTGTTACACCTTTTAGGTGTATTGTCGGGTGGTGAGCATATAAGTGAAATGTTTTGCTATCGCAAAACGTGAAATAATATGCGAATGCATATTGTGAAATATCTCGCTTTGCTCGATGTGAAATGAAATTTGCCCACGTTCGCAAAGCGAACATTTCACATTTGCGAAGCAAATATTTCACTGCGAAGCGATTTCACTTGCCCGAATGGGCAAATTTCGTTGGGGCACCTGCTTTATCGCAGGTGCCCCGAGGCAATCCTTTTTAATTAATTTATCTATCCGCTAAATTCTGCTCAAATAACCAGAACCAAATTTCAGGCTTGGATGCTGCATAGCCCCAAACATTGTGTCCGTAGCCGCTAAGCTCCTCGTAATGGATAACTGTGCTGCCCAAGGTTTCAAGGGCAACAACCATTTCCTTTGTGCCTGTCATTGGCACCTCCGCATCCTTCTTGTCGTGGAGGGTGTAAATGGGCATATTAACAAGCAAGTGCGCCTGCGTATAGTCACCGCCGCCGCAAATAGGCACTGCCGCCGCAAACATCTCAGGTCGGCGCATAATCATATCCCATGTGGCAAAGCCGCCCATTGACAAGCCCATCAAATAATACCTGTTCTCATCGGTTTTCAATGTTTCCTTTACCATATCAAGGATTTCAAACACCGCCTTAATCTCGTTTGACATCGGCACATCCTTAACCCTGTAGCCACCGTCTGCCCAAGGGGTGTCAACCCACTGCTGTCCGTTGGGGCACTGAGGAATTAAAACAATACTGTCCCAAAGAGGTGAGTTTTCCATTGTGAAAAGCTGTGTCATCATATGGTTTAGGTTGTTTGAGTTATCGTTTCCACGCTCGCCCGCGCCGTGCATATAGGTCAAAACAGGATATTTCTTGCTTGGGTCATAATCGTAAGGGATATAAAGCCTGTAAACAAGGGTTGTTCCGTCCTCTGCCACAAACGTGCGTGACTCAAAAATCCTTTGCAGTGCCAGCTTGTTAAGCTCTCCGCCGCTTTTTTCAATCGCATAATCAACATAGGTTTTATTTGCAAAGCTTGAGCTATGGTAAATAAAGTCCTTCTTAGGCATAGTGCTCCAGCTTCCGTCCCTTATGGTAATAAGCACCTGCGTTGTCAGCATCTCGTACAAATATTCGTAAAGCCTGCTGTTTGTAGCATAAAGAACATAGTCATTTCCGGAAACACACGCGCCGAAATCATTTGTTGCGTTCAGCTTTGCCTGTGTCCTCTTTGTGCCTCTTATATTACCCACATAAATGCAGTGCTGGGTATCTCCCTCCTCGCCGCTTTCCACCATTGGGAAGGTGATGCCGTGGGTGCTTTTCATATATTCAACAAACCTGTTGGCAAATTCCGCAACTCTTATGTCCTTGCCGTCATATACAACCACATAGTCCGTCACGCCGCCCTCGCTTATGGTAATGGGTCCGTCGGGTATGTCTTGGTCAGGCTCGGGAATTTCGGGCTCCGGGTCAGGCTCCGGCAAAGGATCCGCGCTTGAGCTTGTTCCCGTGCCGCTGCTTACATCCGTGCCGCCGCTTGTAGCTCCGCTGCTTACATCAGTTCCGCCGCCTGTTGCTCCGCTGCTTACATCCGTGCCCCCCTCGTCACCTATGCTCGGTGTACTGTCGGGAACACTTGTGTCCGTCTTGCTGCTTGCAGATGGTGCAGGCGTGCTTTGGGTGGAAGGCACAGAGCCTTGGGAGGAGCTTTCATCCTCGCCGCAGCTAACCGCCATAACAACCGTCATTATCGCCAAAACCAACAAAATAACTAATTTTTTCATTTAAGCCTCCTTAATCATTGCCTCTAAACGGCGGGCGCTCCTTGCCAGCTCGCACACACCATCAAAAACATTGTCCTTATTATATTTAGACAAATATCTGTCTGCCTCTAATGTTAAGTAGCCACGGTAGTCAATATCCTTCAGCGCCTTTGCAACCACACCCCAGTCAATATCCATAGAGAAAGGAATTTGGTGGGAGTCGTGCTTCTTATCATTATCGTGAATATGTAGCGCTTGTAGCCTTTTGTCAAGCGCGCGTATCATTGTGTCCGCGCTTGTGTCAAGGCCTGCCATTTCCGCGTGTCCAATGTCAAGGCAAGCAACCAAATACGGGTCGTTAACAATGTCAATATGCTTGCAAAAATCATCGTGGTGGGAGCAAGCCGCAGAACTTGCGTGGTCTGCGCCGTTTGCCCAGTTCCACATATTTTCCGTTGCTATCTTAACTCCGCACTCCTTGGCAAAGGGCAAAAGCTCATGGTACATCTCTGCGTTTTTCTCCGCATCCGAATTGTTGTCGGGGTGAATAATGCAAATCTCTCCCCCCGCCTCGGCAGTACATTCAATCGCCCTTTTCAAAAGGTCGCAAATAACAGGCGCCTTAGATGGGAACGGCGCGTGGGATTGGTTACACACAATGCCGTTGTCAAGTCCGATTTGCTTAAGCTCTCGCACGAACTTTAGGTAGTCCTTGCCTCCCAAGGGGTGCCCCGTCTCAATGGCTGTGCCCTTGCCCCAGTCATAGCGGCACATATCAAACATGGAAAGGTCCCAAGCGTCAAAGCCCGCCTTCGCAATCATCTCAACCGCCTTATGCTCACCCACATGGCAAGCGGTAGAATATATCTCAGTAGAAATTTTCATAATATCACCTCGCATAATCACTCGTTGCTTTAATTTTATCACACTATAATCAATATTTCAATTGACTTTTTAAAACAATGCGTGTAAAATATAATAAAAAAGCAAAAAGAGGTCACTAAAATGAACATCACAGGCGCAATTTTTGATATGGACGGCACCCTGTTGAACTCAATGGACTATTGGGCGCAGGTTGCCGATGAATATTTAATCTCCGTGGGCATTGTCCCAAACGAAACCACCTGCCGTCTTTTCTTAGAGGACGGTATGAAAAATTGGTATAGCTACTGTACCGAAAAAATGAACCTGTCCGTCCCCTATGACGAGGCAAAGCGCGGCATTTACGAGCTTGTAAACCTCAAGTATGACACCGTCGTTCAGCTCAAGGACGGCGCTTTAAATATGCTTGAAGCCCTTTATAACAAGGGCGTTAAAATGTGCTTGGCAACCGCCACCGACCGCGCAACCGTGGAAAAAATTCTAAAAAGACTTAACATCGAAAAATACTTTTCCAAAATATTCACCTCAGGTGAGGTTGGGGTTGGCAAGCAGGAGCCGCTTATATATAACCTTGCCCTTGAATACTTGGGCACCCCAAAGGACAGCACCTATGTCTTTGAGGACGCAATCTACGCCATGCGCACCGCCTATACAAACGGCTTTAATGTTGTGGGCGTCTACGACAAAAATGTCTACGCCACCGAGGACGAGGTCAAATCCCTGTGCCACATCTACTTAGACAAGGACAGCAAATATAACCTCCCGCTATAACAGTCCCCGTTTTCAATCAATCTCCAAAATATTATCACTTTTCATCAATTGTCAATATGCACCTCTAACAAATGGTGTGTGGTCATACAAAAAAGCGTGATGCTTCTAAAAGGAGCATCACGCTTTTTTGTTAAATTTTTAATACACCTGTGACGGAAAATAGCCTTTTGTCAAGACACACAACCGTCTCCTGCCTTGCTTTTACAGATTTAGAGCAGGATGTTTTGTATCAGCTTGAAACATCTTGAGCTCTTCTGGGTTTGGTGTCTGTATCAATCCAATCGCACAAGCCCGTTATTTCAAGCTCCGCACAAAGCGCATCGAACTCCTCCTTGCTTAAATTCTCATAAAGATCCTCTGTATCTACGTCAAAAATGAGATACGGCGCCTCATGCCTTCCCGCCTTTAGCTCAGCATAATTCTCCTCATATGATTTACCGTTTGTATGCACATCACTCGTATCAACAGTCCTTGCACAAACATACCTTGCATTATAGCAAAACGAGATTATACATCCATGATTCATACTATTGCCCGAAAGATCTTTTATTGCAATATCGAATTCATCATAATAGAATATAAAATACCCTCTCGGCAGGTTGTATCTCCAATGTACCGGATCATCGCAAGAGCTTAAACCAAAGCAACTAAAAGCAAGGATAACCAATGCCACAATCAGCAATAATAGCTTGCGTATATGTGACACTCCAACCAGATTTTTTTCCATATCCTTTTTCCCCCGATAATATTTCACATTAATGTATAACCTCGTATGCTCTTTCGGGCTTGGTGTCAGTATCAATCCAATCGCACAAGTCTGTTATTTCAAGCTCTACACAAAGCGCATCAAACTTCTCCTTGCTTAAGTCCTCATACATTTCCTGCGTTTCAGTATCCAAAATAAAATACGGTGCATCCTGCTTTTTTGCCTGCAGCTCGGCACGATCTTCTTCAACGGTTTTACCGTTCGCATATTTGTTGCCTATATCAACAATCCTTGCACAAACATACCTTGAATCATAGCAGAATGACGTTATGCATCCGCTAGTTATAATGAATCCTTCGATATCATTCAACGTAATATCATAATCGTCAATGTAGTTAATATAATATCCTCTCGGCAATATATATTCCCAAGTAACTTCCGCACAAGAGCTCAAGCCAAAGCAACTAATAGCAAGGATAACTAGCGCCACAATCAATGCTAATAATTTGCGTGTATGTAACACACCAATCAAACTCTTTTCCATATCCTTTCTCACCCACTATATATCCAAAATTATTAAGCCAACTAAATGCATCTTTAATTTCCGTTCCGGTATTAAAATCATATGTATCCCAAACTTTTACAGTTACAGAATACTCTATTAATTTGTAATCGTAATATTTTGATTTTTCATAAACATAATTTTTGCTGTTAATTGTCATAGAGTAAGTACAGCTCCGTGCAGATAACCACAAATCCAAGTCTGCGAAAGTGTCAAAAGTAACACCTTTTGCATC
>JAFTMJ010000037.1 GCA_017452475.1 Clostridia bacterium
CAAGCGGTCCCCCTCAGCACAAGGCACGGCGCAAGCGCTTGCCTCTCTGATGGAGGCTTTTTTATGGGGGTTGCACCTAGATTGACAGGATTGTGAAGGAAAGAGTGGAGCAATAGAACGCTCCCTCCACCGCAAGCGGTCCCCCTCCCCCCACCGGTGGAGGCTTTTTTCAAATTATTTTTTCTTTATTTCTACTCATCGGTTAGCCGCAGCCAACCCTAATTGAACTCGTCTAACACATAATAGACGGAGCCTTCCAACAGATAAAGACTTGAAAGTTTTTTCTTTTGAACCTCGCGACTATCGTGGGGTTTTCTGTATACAAAGAAAAAAGGACTGCCGAAGCAGTGCTACCATAAAGCAGGTTTTACCTTCCGAAAAACCAAAAGGAGTACGAACAAAATTGCTCGTACTCCTTTTCACACACCTTGCCCTGCAAGGTATAGTGTGTTACACCTTTTAGGTGTATTGTCGGGTGGTGAGTATATAAGTGAAATGTTTTGCTATCGCAAAACGTGAAATAATATGCAACGTTGCTCTGCAACTTTTTTGCATAATTGTGAAATATCTCGCTTTGCTCGATGTGAAATGAAATTTGCCCGCGTTCGCAAAGCGAACATTTCACATTTGCGAAGCAAATATTTCACTGCGAAGCGATTTCACTTGCCCGAATGGGCAAATTTCGTTGGGGCACCTGCTTTATCGCAGGTGCCCCGAAGCAGTCTTTTTATTGTTTTATTATTTGTTTACTACTACATAAACAGGGTTCTCAGAAACGTTGATTGTTACATAGCCGTCTGCATCGGGGGTAAGTGTTGTTTGCTTACCTGTCTTGCTGCACTGGTCACCAATTGTGTTGCCTGCATCGTCATAAACAATCTGTGTTTCTGTGAGAACAACGCTATCAGCATCTGTGCCTACAAAGAGCTTGTAGCCATCAACCTTTGTGCCGTTAGCTGTTGGGCACCAAACTGCGTAGCCCTCATCACCTGTATTGTTTGCGTATTGGTATACCCAAACATCATCGTTGCCTGAAACAACCTCTCTTCTAAAGGAGAAATCCTTAAGTGTGTGGAAGAGTGTGGACATTGCGTAGTAGGAAGCCTTCGGTGTCATCTTAATTGAAGCGCTATTGCCTGCAAAGGTATTGTCATCGATATAATAATATCTGTCCTTACCCTTTTCATCAGGCTCGCCCTTATAGCAGTCACGGCCCTTAACTGTGTAAACAAGCGCAGGGTCATCGTTGCCGTTTAAGAAGGTGTAGCCGAAGATACCGCAGGTACCGTACTTACCGTATGTGTCTCTATCGTTACCAAGGTCATTTGCCATGTACATGGTTGCCTTGTCAACACCGCAGGAGGAGAGAAGGATATATGCTCTTGTGAGCCACATAGCCTGAACATCACGGGAGGAGTACTCACCGTAACGGTGTGAGGATGTCATTGTTTCATAGGACTCGTTTGTATCCCAACCGAACTCTGTGAGCCAAACCTCAACATCGGGATAATACTTATTTCTAAACTCAACAAGGTAGGAAATTGCATCAACAAGGCCGTATTCCTCAGGGCTAACACCCAAGTGGATACCCTCGCCGTTAAGCACATAATATCTACCGAAGTAGGTGTGAACGTTGAACGCGTCCATAGCGATTGCATCATTCTTAGAGGTCCAGGTGCCGTGGATATCGGTTCTGTTAGCTCTCATCCAATAGCACATAGATGTAATATAGTTGTTACCGATACCTGCCAAGCCCGCCATAGCAACCTTAATATCAGGGTCAGCGTTCTTAGCGCCTAAGAAGTATGTAAAGTCATCAGGGTTGTAAACATCAGCCAAAACTGTCCTCATATGACCGTCATATGCGCAGGAGGTAAGTGCAGCGAGCTGATAAGGTGTTGTACCTCTTTGGTCCTCACCGTTAGGCTCGTTACCGTACTCAAGCCACTTAATGTAGTTAAGACCGATTTCATTACCGCCGTCAGAGTGCGCCCTTACATTTTCGTAGAGGTAACCCATTCTGGAGCTGCCGTAACGTGCTGCGTACTGATACATAACATCAGCGTATGCGATATATGTGGATGGGAGGTACTTCTCAGTAAAGGAAGCAACCTCGGAGTTTAGCTTGTTTGTAAGCCTGTTGTATGTTCTTGCAGGGTTATCACCCTCGCTCCACTGGAGGCAAGGAATGATAAGGTTGTACTGATAGTGGTTCTTATACTTCGCATCGAAGTTACCAACAACGGTCTGCTTCAAGGAAGTAGCCTTAAGCGGGAAGGAGGACCAGTTATATGACCAACCAAGGTTGTGGTACTCACGAACTACGTTAATGCAGGAAAGCTCTTCAATGGAGCTTTCAGCACCGTCACCCAAGAGGGCGCAAATGCCCATAAGCTCACCGATGGTTGGAAGCTTGTGAGCTGTGCTTCCAAGCTCGTCACCCACGGTTTCTGCTGTTTGATAACCAACAATCTTAACCTCAACAGGTGCTTCACCGTCAAGGAACTGGAGCTGAATAAACCTAACCTCTTTGCCAATCGGAATTCTGTTCCAATTGTTTGCCTTAAGGTTCATAGCAGGGTATGAAACGTTTGTTGCATCCCAAGCCTCGGGAGTGTTGAAGTCAGCAAAGTTCTTAGAGGAACGAACATCTATATCGTATGTATCGTAGCTATAGAAAAGCTCGATGTACTCAACATAGTGTGTATACTCAAGGTCGATAATAGGAGCTAAGTCCGTACCGTATCTTTCATCGGTATCGGTATAGTAGTCGTTTCTACCCTCGTTCCAGTCACCTGCCTTGTGATAGAACTTGTTAAGTCTGTTTGATGGCAAGCCTTTATTTGCAACAACATCAAACTCATCAATAAGCGGGCTTAGGTCCTTAATAACCTCGCCGCAGTAAACAGAAGTAATTCTGTGAGGGTCAACGAAAATCATCTCAAGACCGCCTGCGCGAACGGTTGCAATATCACTCTTTACGCCCTTACATTCGAGCTGAACAGCAATGTAGTACTTCGTTTCAGCGCTTGCGCTAAGGTTAAGAACAGCCTCTTTAACAGCGCCTGAGCCTGTAACCGTAACGTCAACAGGGGTAGCGGCTTCAAAGTTTTCAGCGGTGATTTCCGCCTCGCTGTACCTAATATCGTATGTAAGGCTTCTACCGTTTACATTAAACTTAACAGTAACGGTGTTTGCGCCTATGTTAGCAATTCTTAAGTACTGAATTGTCGGCTTAACCATACCTGTAACAACGCCTTCCGGAACAGGAATTTGTGTCCAGTCTGTTGGGAGTGCAGGGTCACTCGGCTTGGAGCTTGGTGTGCCTCCGCCGGAGCCTGTGGTGCCTCCGCTTGAGCCTGTGGTGTCTCCGCCGGAGCTTGAGCCTGTTGAGGGCGCTTTTGACGGTGCGGTGCTTTCCGGCACAGATGAGTCAGTCGGGTCGGACTCTTCAGAGCAGGAGCATGACGCAGTGAATACAGACACTATTAAAAGCATTGAAAGGATTAGCAATAGTGCCAGCCATTTTCTCTTCATTTCTTTTCCTCCGAAAATAGTTTTCATTTATATTTTTACACTATATATATTACAATAAAAACCCATTTTTGTCAAGTGATTTTATACTATTTTAACAAACAATCCCCATTTTTGTGCAATTTATCTATACAATTTTGCAAAAGTTCACACCCTGTTAAAATTCTTTTGGTTTTTTTGAAACATTTGCGCCGTTTTGGCAATTCGGCGTCCCCTGCATAGAATGATAGTGATATATTTAATACGAGGTGCTGATATGATACTTGAAAAGGAATATTTGCGTGAAAGGGCGGTTTTGTATGCAAGAAAATACGCCTTGGTAAGAAACCCCCTGTTCTTCACCTTCGAGGGCATTGGAGGCAACTGCACAAACTTTGTGTCCCAATCCGTGCTTGCGGGCTCCTGCGTTATGAACTTTATGCCGATTTACGGCTGGTTTTACCTGTCCTCCAACCGCCGCGCCCCCGCCTGGACAGGGGTAGAGTTTTTTTACAATTTTATAACATCAAACACAGATGTGGGCCCCTTTGGCACAGTGGTGGAACGAGAGGCGGCGCAGCTTGGAGATGTTATCCAGCTTCAAAACGAGGAGGACAACTTTTACCACACCCTGATAATAACCGATATAAAGGATGGGGAGATTTTCGTTTGCGCCAACTCGGTTGACTCCCTTGACCGCCCCCTGTCCTCCTATACCTACAAGGCGGAACGGTTCATCCACATAAACGGCGTGCGGTATGACACCCGCTTCATCATTGACTGCTTTGACAGCCTTTACAGTCCCCCAATCGGCAGCTGAAAATGCGCGCCCCAGCGTAATTTCAGCTCCTGCCGTGCAGAGTCCCATACATTCCTTCGGCATTGTTCCGTACATTGCTTTGCGCTAATAAAAAACAGGGCGAACCTTAGCGTGTTATCCTTAACGGAGAACACGCTAAAACTAAGTTTGCCCTCTGAGCAAGTGAAGTTATCTTCGATAGTGAAGTTCACTTCGTGAGTGAAGTTTCGCCTGACGGCGAAGTGATGGGCAAACTTAACTTCACTTTTGCGTAGCACAAACTTCACTGCATAGCAACTTCACTTTTGCGATAGCAAAAACTTCACTAACAGGAAAAGAGATAACATTTCGGCTACCAACCGATTTGTTATCTCTTTCTAACTATAATATGGGTTTGGGCTTAGCCCATTCTCGTGAACCCCAAAAATTCGCAGAATTTTATGGGTTCACGAGGCGCATTTGACTTGCCAAATGCAATCTCGCACTTAACGGAGCTTTTCAAATTCTCCGCTAAGAACCGCACCCATTGTTCGCCCAGTTTTTTTGTATTTTGCGTTCTAAAACATCAATTTTGCATTTTTTGCTCTGCGCCATCAATTTTTCATTCTATGCCACAAGCGGAAGATGCTTCAGGCATCGACAAGAAGGATGTATATATCATTTACATTTGTTCCCGTAGGACCTGTGAAAATCAAGCCGTTTGCGCACTGAAGGGCGGGATAGGAATCGTTGTTTTTCAGACACTCCTCGGGGCTTTTCCCCATTTTTAGGATTTGGTCATAGGTGTCCCCGTCCACATAACCGCCTGCCGCATCTGTGGGTCCGTCGGTGCCGTCGCTGCCCACGCAGAACACTGCCATATTGTCCTTGCCCCGTATATGCTCCGCGCACATTAGGGCAAGCTCCTGGTTTCTGCCCCCCTTACCCTTGCCCCTTACCTTAATTGTGACCTCGCCGCCGAAAATATAAGCGGTGGGGCACTTAAGCCCGTGGGCACTGTCTGCCAAGGCGCGGATTTTTTCGGAAATTTCCTTAGCATCGCAGGTAACGCCGTCATCAACTATTACCCCTTGGTAGCCAAGGCTCTGCGCCACCTCCCTTGCCACGCGGCAAAGCTCGGTAACACTGCCCGAAACAATATGGGTAGCGTTTGTTATTTCCTTTGGCGTTTCCCTTTTTATAAGCTCTGCGGTGTCCTTATCCACATCTACGGAGTACCTGTTCAATATTTCAAGGCAATCCCCAACCGTGGTTGTGTCAGCGCAGGCAGGGCCCGAGGCAATTGTGGACAAGTCATTCCCCACCACATCGGAAAGAACAACCGCAAAAACCCTTGCAGGGTATATGTGCTTAGCCAGCTTTCCGCCCTTAACATTGGAAATATGCTTTCTTATGGCATTAATTTCATTAATGGTTGCCCCACACTCAAGGAGCTTTTTGGTTAAGTCCTGCATTTTTTCAAGCCCGCAATCCACGCTTTCAAAAAGGGCGGAGCCGCCGCCTGAAACCAAGAACAGCACCGTGTCGTTTTCTGTCAAATTTTCTGTTATTTCAAGCGCCCTTTTTGTAGCCTGCAAGCCGTTAAAATCAACCACAGGGTGCCCCGCCTCGTAAACCTCAACATTTCCAAGAAGGCAAACGAGCGCGCTGTCAATTTCACATTCTGAATTCTCTATTTCTTCGCTCTGCGGTGATTTACCCTTTGCGCCTATGCCTCCATCGGTGGAGGGAGGTGTCAACAAAGTTGACGGAGGGAGCGTTTCCGTTTTACTTTTTGCGCTTTGCATTTTACATTCCTTTGGCGTGTGGTCATACTTGGTAATTACAACGCCGCTATCAATTTTATCCCCCAAAATTTCGTATGCGGTCTTTGCCATTTCCCAGCCCGCCTTGCCAATGGAAATCAACACAAGCCTGCCGCTACCCAATTCAAGGTCATTAAGCGCCCTTTTCACCGCCTCGTTTGGCATATTCTCGGAAATTGCCGCGGAGTATATCTTTCGTGCGTGGTTATACAGCTTTTCGTTCATAGCTACCCCTTAAATTTTGTCGATTTTTGTCAATATTTGTTCTTTTCCTTAGCAAAAAAGCGACACTGGGTCGCCTTTTTTGTTTATAGCAATGTTTTTCTCATTTCCTCGCTTGAAAGGGGAGAGATATACCTTGGCGCCACATCAAACACGGTCATAGCGCCGCACATACCCTCCTTATTCATACGGTATGCGCCCCTTGCGTAAGCAACTATAACGGAGGCGGTAAACTCAGGGTTGGAGTCCAGCTTTAGGCTATACTCAATAATGTGAGTATGCTCCAAATCCTTGCCTGTTTTGCCGCTGCGGATAACGAAGCCGCCGTGGGGAATTCCCGCGTGGTTCTTATCAAGCTCCTCCTTGGTAATAAAGTTAACGGTTGTATCATAGTCGCTAAAGTAGTTTGGCATTTCCTTAATTGTCTTTTCAATTAAGGTCTTGTCCGCCCCCTCCTTTGCAACCACATAGCACTCACGGGTGTGCTTTTCCCTTGTGGTAAGGGTTGGGTTTGCGCCGCTTCGCACTGCCTCCAAGGCGGAGTCCACAGGCACGGTATATTGCTTGCCGTCAAGAACGCCCTCCACACGGCGGATAGCATCGGAGTGCCCTTGGGAAACGCCCTTGCCCCAGAAGGTGTAGTCCTGACCGTTTACCAAAATCGAGCTACCAAGCGCCCTGTTAAGGGAAAACATACCCGGGTCCCAGCCAACGGAAATCAAGCCAACCTTGCCGCTTTTCTTGGCGGAGACATCCACATTTGCAAAATGCTCGGGAATTTTTGCGTGGGTGTCAAAGCTGTCAACCACATTAAAATGCTCCGCCAAATACGGCGTTTGCACAGGCAAATCAGTTGCGCTGCCGCCGCACAAAATCATAACATCTATCTTGTCCTTATACGAAAGCACATCGTCAACATGGCAAACGGGAACACCCTGTGTCAAAATTTTTACAGTGCTTGGGTCACGCCTGGTGAAAACCGCCACAAGCTCCATATCACCGTTTTGAGAGATGGCGCACTCAACGCCCCTGCCAAGATTGCCATAGCCGAAAATACCAATTCTAATCATAAAACCACTCCTTTTTAAGGCATCGCCTTAAGAATAAAAATATTTTAACACAGCTTTTTAATTTTTTCAATAAATTTTTTGTAATTTCACAATTCCCATTGAAAAAATTTCCCCTTTGTGCTAATATTAACTCGAATTTTGAAGGGAGGGGATATTTTGGGTAGCTTTTTTGCCGCGCTTACAACCGTTGGCGTTATGCTTTTTTATGCCGTGCCGGGCTTTTTGCTTGTGAAAACCAAGCTTGTGGGCAGTGAGGGTATTTCTAACTTTGCCAAGCTCCTTATGTATGTCTGCTCCCCAATGCTTGTTATATATTCCTTCATTAACATTAATTTTTCCTGGTCCCTTGTGGGCAAAATGGGAATTGCGTTTGCCGTTGCCATGGCGGTTATGCTCCTTTTTGTCCTTGTGTTCTCAAGGATTTTCAAGAACAAGGCTGACGCAAAATACAGAATTTACACTCTTGCAACCGTTTTTCCAAACTGCGCCTTTATGGGCGTGCCTATTTTGCAGGCGGTGCTTCCCCAATATCCCGAGGCGCTTGCCTTTTCCGTTATGTTTTCAATGGCACTTAACATCTCCGCTTGGACAGTTGGCTCATTTGTCATCACAGGGGACAAAAGGTACATACGCCCAAGAAAGGTATTTATAAACCCGCAAATTTTTGCAATGCTTGTTGCAATCCCACTTTTTGTTTTCGGAGTTAAGCTGCCAACCCAGCTTGACGGAATGGTAACCCTGCTTGGCAAAATGTCCACCCCACTTTGCATGCTTATTATGGGTATGCGCTTGGCAACCACCCCTGTTAAGGGAATTTTCCTAAAGCCTATGCAATATTTGATAATAGCCATTAAGCAGTTAGCCCTGCCCCTTTTGGTTTACCTGCTCCTTTTGCCCCTTCCCCTTGATTACAATATGAAAGCATCAATGTACATAATTTTCGCCTGCCCTGTGGCAAGCGTTATCCTCTCCTTTGCGGAGATGCTGGGCAAGGGTCAGCGGGACGCCGCCAATATGGTGCTTTTGGGCACATCCCTTTCCGCCCTTACCATTCCTCTTATGTGCCTTTTAATATAGCAAAAGCCACCAAGCGGTGGCTTTTTTGTATAGTCAAGCAAAAAAGCGGGCGCATAGCAGAGAGAGAAGCCTCCGCCAAGTGCGAGCATCACACTTGCCCGTATATTTTGTTAAGCTTATTTTACAACAAAAAGTGTATCAATGCCGTAGTAGGCGCAAAGGTCGATTACGCTTTGATTAATTTCCTCGCCGCCCACAATGGGGGAAACGGCAGGGGGGCAGGAAATGTTGGCGCAGGCAAGAGCCCTGCCTAAGGCATTTTCTGTTTTCACCTGCTCCCGCGGAGAGAAAAGCGCCTCCCTTATTGACATTATCCGCCTTGGGGGAGCTATTGTATGGGCTTCCTTTGCAAGCGGCGCCTTAATCTCAATTTCGCCCAAAATTTCAAAGAGCCTTTTTATACCGTCCTCCCCGTTTTCGGGGGTTAGCATAAGCACAAGGGTGTCACGGTCAAAAAACTCGCACACTATGCCCTTTTTTTCTAATATTTTTGCAAAATCCCCGCCCCTGTATCCGATTTTGCAGGTATCAAGGGTCAGCTTTAAGGGCTCATTTTGCTTTATAAATGGGAATTTTTTTGCACTTTTTTCAAGGGCGAAGGCAAAATCCTTCAGCCTTTTTTCATATCCCTCCGCTATATATTTGTTCACCGTATCAAGGGATTGCAAAATAAGGTATGAGGGGCTTGTTGACCCAAAAAGGGACAGGGCAAGCCTTGCATTTTCCTTGAAAAACTCGGGCGCGCCCTTAGAAATGTGTAAGTACCCTGCACCCGTTAAGGCAGGCAGAGTCTTATGTGCGGAGTCTGCGCACATTGCAGCGCCCAAGGAAATGGGGTGCAAATCCTTTTCTAAAAATTTAAGGTAGGCGCCGTGGGCGTTATCCACCACCAGGGGCACACCGTATTTTTCGCAAACACCGCTAAGGGCGGAAATATCACACATATTTCCCAAATAATCGGGGCTTGTTATGTACACGCAGGCAGGGGCTTTATCCACACTCCCCAAGGCTTTTTCCAATTTTTCCGCAGTTACACGGCAGGAAAGATAGCTTTCGCTCTCATCGGGGTAAAGCCACTTAACCTCCAAGTCATTTAAGGCACAGCCCGACACAAAGGAGGAGTGGGCGTTTCTGCCGGATAGCACATACGGAGATTCATCTCCCCTTGAAATAGCATAAGCCTTAACAAGGTAAAGCATAGCGCGCACGGTTAACGAGGAGCCCTCACAGGAGTAAAATGTAGCGCTACTTCCGAAAAGACGGGCGGCATTTTCCTCGCTTTTTTTAATTATACCCTCGGCTGTATAAAGGCAATCTGCCCCTCTTACCTCGGTAATATCGTATTTTTCAAAGCCCAAAAGCTCCTTGCCCTTATGCCCGGGCATATGGAGCCTTAAGCTGTTTTCCTTTATGTAATTATTAACAAAATCACAAATAGGTGTGTCCATTATTCCTCAAGCGCCTTTGCAACCGCAACCATAATGGCGCACTCCATTCTCTTTCTGAACAGGCGGCAGCCGTATTCGTAAATGCCCTTCACGCTGCCTGTTGCGTGGTATGCGTTTGCCGCACATCCCCCCGAGCAATAGAGCTTTGCCCAGCAGTCACGGCAGTCGGGGCGGGCATATACATTACAGGAGGCAAACTCCTCTTGCGCCGCCTTGTTGGTAACGCCCTTGTAAATGTCACCCAAGCGGTATTTTTCCTCGCCCACAAATTGGTGGCAGGGATACAAATCTCCCCACGGGGTAACCGCCATATATTCGGTGCCTGAGCCACAGCCCGATATCCTTTTATAGATACAGGGTCCGCCCTTTAGGTCAATCATATAGTGATAGAAGGTGAAATCCTTTTTCTCCTTATGCTTCTTTAGCATCAAGTCCGCCAAGTCCTCATACTGCTTGCAAACAATGGGGAAATCCTCCTCGGTAAGCTCCTCCTTGTCCCCCTTGGCGCAAACAACAGGCTCCATACTAAGCTCGTTAAAGCCCAAGTCAAGCATAACCTTAATATCCTCCAAGAAGTCGGGGTTTGCGTGGGTGAAGGTGCCGCGCATATAGTAGTTTTTGCCGCCGCGGGCATCAACAAGCGCCTTGAACTTAGGCACAATCCTGTCCCAGCTTCCCTTGCCTGCGTAGTCAACCCTGTATCTGTCGTGAATTTCCTTTCTTCCGTCTAAGGAAAGAACAACATTGGACATTTCACGGTTGGCAAAGTCAATAACATCGTCATCAATCAAAATGCCGTTGGTGGTTAGGGTAAAGCGGAAGTTCTTGTTGTGCTTTTTCTCAATTTCACGGGCGTATGCAACCAAATCCTTAATCATTTGGAAGTTCATAAGGGGCTCACCGCCAAAGAAGTCAACCTCCAGGTTGCGGCGAGAGCCTGAGTTTTCAACCAAGAAATCAAGGGCGCGCTTTCCCACCTCCAAGGACATAACCGCCCGTTCTCCGTGGTACTTGCCCTGTGAGGCAAAGCAATAAGAGCAGTTTAGGTTGCAGGTGTGGGCAACGTGGAGGCAAAGCGCCTTTACAACCCCTGCGGTCTTAGCCTTAAGCCTGTCCGCCATTGGCTCAAAGGTGTCGGGGGTGAACAGGCTTCCGCTTTTCTTCAAGCCCTCAACCTGCCCGTAGCACTCGTAAAGCTCATCCCTTGGGATGTCCTTATATTTTGCCGCAACCGCATCAATTACCTCTTCCTTCGGTTGCTTTTCAAACAATTCAATTATATCGTATGTGGCATCGTCAACAACATGCACGCCTCCCGAGCAGATGTCAAGCACGATGTTGTAGCCGTTTAATTTATATTGGTGAACCATAATAATCTCCCTTTGAATAAGATGCAGCTCGCAATTAAAAGGGCTGTTTGATAGCAAACAGCCCTTCTATTTTGATTATTTGTTGCTGTTTTCGCACTGCTGGTTAGCGATACCGCAGCTTGTCTTGCAAGCGCTCTGGCAGGATGTCTGGCACTCGCCGCAGCCACCGTTCTTTGCGCTTTGGCAAAGGTTATCAGTTTTGATTGTCTTAATATGCTCCATTATTAATTCCTCCGAATCATCATTTAGTTGAAAAAATTATAGCATAACTTTCCCCTAAAGTCAATACATATGCGCTAAATTTCTTTATTGATTATTTTGTAAAAGTGTGCTACAATATATGAGTAATACCTTTGAAAGGATATTTTTATGAAAAAGAGAAACGCGCGCCTTACCCTGCGCAAGCAGGAGGCGTTAGAAAAAAAGGAAAAGCAAAAAAGGAATAAGAAAATTGCGAAAATCACCGCCATTGTCTTAGCCTGCGTTATTGTGGTGTCCGCCATTGCTACCTGGATTGCCTTGGCAAGCAGACCCTACTATGCGCATATTGAAATTGAGGGCTACGGCACTATTGTGGTTAAGCTGAATGATGATGAGGCGCCCATTACCGTTAACCACTTTGTCGGCTTGGCAGAAAGCGGCTTTTATAACGGCACCACATTTTTTAGAGTTATTGAAAACAACCTAATTCAAGGCGGTATGCCAAAGGACGGTAAGGAATCCACCGACTTTGTTACAGGTGAGTTTGAGCGCAACGGATACGAAAACAATGTTACCCACGAGCGCGGCACAATAACCTTAACCCGTAAGCAGGGTGAGCCCGAGGAAGACTTTTACAACACGGGCACAACCCAATTTGCAATTTTACAGCGCTCCCAGCCCGCCTTGGACGGCGCCTATGCCGCATTCGGTATGGTTGTTTCGGGTATGGAAATCGTGGATAAAATTTGCGCCGAGGTTAAGCCAAGCGACTCAAGCGGCACAGTGCCCGCAGCGGCTCAGCCTGTTATAAAATCAATTACAATCACAAGGAGCTTTGAGGAATAATGAAAAGAATTTTTGCGTTAATTTTAGCCTTGCTTTTGGTGTTTACCTTCGCCGCCTGCGGTGAGGATGAGGAGCCCAAGGAGAGCGACAAGCAATACGCCCACATTGAAATTGAGAACTACGGCACGGTTGTTTTTGAGCTAAGACCCGACCAAGCGCCCATCACCGTTGAAAACTTTGTCACCTTGGCAAAGAACGGCTTTTACAACGGTCTTACCTTCCACAGAATTATGGAGGGCTTTATGATGCAGGGCGGTTGCCCAAAGGGTGACGGCACAGGGGACAGCGGCAAGGACATCAAGGGCGAATTTTCCAACAACGGTGTTGAAAATACCCTTTCCCATTTGCGCGGCACAGTTTCAATGGCAAGGGGCGGCCACCCATACTTTGATTATCAGTATTACGACACAGGGTCCTGCCAATTCTTTATTGTACACGAGGATTCCACCTTCTTGGACGGCAACTATGCCGCATTCGGAACGGTTGTTTCGGGTATGGATATTGTAGATAAAATCTGCACCGAGGCAGAGCCCACCGATGATAACGGCTCCATTCCAAAGGACAAGCAGCCCGTAATTAAAAAAATCACAATCAAAAACACAAAATAACAAATATCCCCCCCGTCTAACGGGGGTTATTTCATTTTCGGGCATAGCCCTAATACTACTGGCTACATACAAGTATGTTTGAAAACGACCTGTCAGACATGCACTTGCTACTGTTTGCCATAAATGGCTCATGTCATTTTATAAGTACAAGATATAAAGCCTCCTTTGTAAAG
>JAFTMJ010000004.1 GCA_017452475.1 Clostridia bacterium
AACATATACTGCAACACAGATTACAGTAAATGCTTCTAAGCTCTTTGGCGACAGTCAGTTCTAATAAAAAATCCGCCTGCTTCGGGTTGAAGCGGGCGGTTTTTTGTTTTGTGGGGGAGGTGTGCAAAGCGCAAATGCGGAATGCGGAATGTAGAATGAATAACCCTTCCGTCTTGCTACGCAAGCCACCTCCCCTTAACAAGTGGAGGCTACGGGGAGAAAAGCAGAATTGTTATGCTCCTTCCATCGATGGAGGCTTTGGGGCGGTGCGGAAAAATAAAATTGGTGCGTACCATAACAAGATCCTTCGGCGATGCCTCAGGATGACAAGTCCCCTACGAGGGGAATGCAAAAGGGAAAATGAATAACCCTTCCGTCAACTGCGTTGACACCTCCCCTTAACAAGGGGAGGCTGCGGGGGAGGAATGCAGAATTGGGACGCTCCCTCAGCCGATTGAGGCTTTGAGGCGGGACGTCTATAGGGGTCCTCAAAAATCCTTGTGATTTTTGGGGTTCTCGTGGTATGGTGAAAGCAAAAAATACCCTCCTTCGGTGAAAAGGAGGGTGTTTTTTTATTCACCGTCGGCGGTTTCTTCTTCGTCGGTTGGGTTTAGGGTGTCATAGTCTACGCGGTTGGTTACAATGTTTTCAAAGTTATATTCGTTCTTATATTCGTCGTAAACAACTAAGGTGTAGGGTGAGGTTTTTTCAAACTCCTGAAGGGTTTTGAGAAGGAGCTGTGTTGCAGCCCCGCCAAGGAATGAGGAGTCGGGGAAAAAGTCCGCATTTGCTTTGTCCTTCCAACCGTTTTTGTCTAAGGGTAGGCGCTTAATGAAGGCGGTGCCGTACTCAAAATAGTCACCTGCCTTGATTTCCGAATAGCCATCCTCGCCCATAATGGTGCCGCCTGCCTGGAAATACTGCTTTGCGGAGCAAGGGGAAACATCGCCAACCTCGGTATACCACGCCTGGGACAGGGTGTTTACTGTGGTGAGCTGAAGTGCGTTTGGCTTTGTCATAAATATGCCGCCCGGGTAGTTTTTGTCCTTTGAAAGCTCATCGTTAATGTCCGGGTGGTTCCAAATGTCCTCGTAGGTAATGGTGGAAACATCATCGGTATTAAAGAGCTTTGGCAAAAGCTCGTAGTCTGCGGTGTTTTTGTTGCCACGGCAGAGAAGGTCTGTAACCTCCGCTTCAAGCTTGAGCATTGTTTTTCTTGTTTCCTCGGGCAGGTTGGAATAGGTGCCGTCGGAGTTCTTGCCGTACAGGGTGTTGACAACTATGACTTGGAAGTGGATAAAGTTGTCCTCATAGTAGTCATTTTTGTCGCTTTCTGTAAGCTTGGAGTAGCCACTGCCCAACAGGTGGTTGATAACCACTGTTTGCTTGGCTTGCTTTTCGTACACACGGCGCAGGGTGTCTGCGGTGTAGCCGAAGTTTTGCGATTGGCTGTTGAATGCGCTCTCGGAGCCTCCGCCGTAGTAGAAAACAAGGTGGTCAACTATGCCTTCAATACGGTCATAATGCTCCTGACTTAGCTCCAAATTGTATTCATCAAAGAGGGCTTGACAGTAAAGCAGGCTATACACGGTTTGCTCAAATTGACCGCGGTAGGACGCTTCAATTGCTTGGGCATAGGTGGTGCTTTTATCGTTGCTTATTTGAGTGGTTAGGGCATATTCATCTAACTTTAACTCATCAAGAATTTTGCGCTTGTAGGTGGAGAACAGGTAAACATACTCGTCCTCGGGGAGGGCGTAGGGGCCCAACTCATACACATTGTCCTCACTGCAAGCAAAGATTAAAATTGGAATTAGAGCAAGCAGGGCAACGCACAGAACGATGCAGATTGCTCGAATGACTGGTTTTGACACGGTTTTTCTCCTAATTTTTATTTACTTGTATATTTTATCATAATTGTGTGATAAAGTCTATACCATTTCTTGAGTTTTTTGTATATAAAACTTGATTAGATTGACAACATACTGTGAAATGTCGGCACCCTTGGGGGGCTTGACGGAGAAGTATGGGGTTTTGCCAACGCCGCAAACCTGGACACAGGGTCGGTCATATTTGGAAATTTCCACAAACACAGGCAGGTTCAAGTCCTCGGGGAAGAGGCGCAGCTCATCACGGAGCTGCTCAACCCTTTTAATTCTGCCCTGTGAGGCGTATGATTTGATTAAGGCAAACTCGGTTAGTGTCTTGGCGCATTTTGGCATAGGACCGAAGCGGTCGGTGATTTCAAGCTCGATGTCGCTTTTGTCCGCCTCGTTTTCTATATGGGCAATCTTTTTGTAAAGCTCCATACGGGCGGCGGAGGATTTAATGTAGTCCTTTGGCAAATATGCATCCGAGGAGGTGGTGATTTTGGTTTCAAAGGAGGCTTTTACGGTTTCTCCGCGCTCCTCCAAAACCGCCTCGTTTAAAAGACGGATGTACAAATCATAGCCTACTGCGTCAAGGTGGCCGTGCTGTTGAGCGCCGAGCAGGTTGCCCGCGCCCCTTATTTCAAGGTCGCGCATAGCAATTTTAAAGCCTGCGCCAAACTCTGCAAAGTCCCGTATTGCGCTTAGGCGCTTTTGGGCAATTTCGGTAATTTGCTTGCCGCGGCGGTAGGTGAAAAACGCATAGGCACGGCGGTGGCTTCTGCCAACTCTACCACGGATTTGGTGGAGCTGGGACAAGCCCATTTTGTCTGCATTTTCGATAATTAGGGTGTTGGCATTTGGAATGTCAATGCCTGTTTCGATAATGGTGGTGCTTACAAGAATGTCAACGGCGCCGTTTACAAGCTGCTGCCATATTGCTTCAAGCTCGTTTTTTTCCATTTGACCGTGGGCAACGGCAATTGAAGCCTCGGGGAAGGTGGAGTGAAGACGGGCGGCGATACGGTAGGTTTCGTCCACATTGTTTTGAAGGTAGAACACCTGGCCGCCACGGTGAAGCTCGCGCTTGATGGCATCATTTATTATATTTTCATCCATTTCAAGAACATAGGATTGAACGCCTACTCTGCCGCCGGGGCTTTCGTCAAGAACGGACAAGTCACGGATGCCGCCCATTGCCATACTGAGGGTACGGGGAATTGGGGTGGCGGAAAGGGTGAGAACATCAACATCCGGGGTTGCCTGTTTGATTTTTTCCTTTTGGGCAACGCCGAAGCGCTGCTCCTCATCGACTATCAGAAGCCCTAAATCCTTAAACTCAATTTTGGAGCTAAGGAGCTTGTGGGTGCCGATTATTATGTCAATGTCGCCCCGCTTCAGCTTGCGCAAAATTAATGATTGCTGGGCTGAGGTGCGGAAGCGAGAAAGCATTTCAATGTTGACGCCTGTGCCTGCAAAGCGGGCAAGGGCGGTTTGAAAATGCTGCATTGCGAGGATGGTGGTGGGGACAAGAATAGCAACCTGCTTGTTGTTCACAACCGCCTTCATAGCAGCGCGGAAGGCAACCTCGGTTTTACCGTAGCCAACGTCACCGCACAGAACCCTGTCCATTGGGTAAGGCTTTTCCATATCGCTCTTGATTTCCTCAATTGCTTGAAGCTGACTGTCTGTTTCCTCGTGCTCGAAGGCGGAGGCAAACTCGCTTTCTATAAGGTCGTCGGGCAAAAAGGAGAAGCCGTTTATCCTTGTGCGTCGGGCGTACAAATCAATTAGCTCCTTTGCCATTTCACGGGCAGCCGCCTTTGCCCTTTGCTTCTTGTTTGTCCAATCGCTGCCTCCCATTTTGGAAAGCTTAACCTCTCCGTCACTACTCTTGGCGCCTATATATTTTGCAACCATATCAAGCTGATCCACGGGCAAGAAAAGCTTGTCTGTGCCTGCGTATTGAATGGCGATGTAGTCACGCTTGGCGCCCATTATACACAGGTTTTCAATGCCTAAGTATTTACCGATGCCGTAGCTGACGTGAACAATGTAGTCACCCACATTTAAGTCTGCGTGGGACATTATCTTTTCCCCTGCGTTTTTGGCAAAGGGCTTGTTTTTGAAGGATTTTTTCTTGTCGGAGATGGAACGGGAGGACAAAACCACCAACGCAAAGGCGCCCTCGGGGATTTCGTAGCCCTCGGGGAAGCTATCACAGATGACGCCCACGCTACCGCCCTTAAGATGCTCAAAGCCCTTATCCTGCACACTGTATGCAGGGATTTCCGACTCGTTAAGCGCCTTTATTGAGGTTTTTGCCTCGGTTTCTGTTTGACAGACCAAGACGGTTTTATATTTATTTGAAGCGAAGTATTTTAGCTCGTCAAGGACAACGCCCAAGGAATGGTTGGCGAAGGAAATGCCCTTGGTTTTGAAGTTGTAAATGCCCCCCTCCTCACTTAGATGGGACATAATGAAGGGGTCAATGTTTATTGACTGGTGTGAGGCGGTAAATTTATCAATTACAGACACAGGGGCGGCAAAATCAGCCAAATGGGAGGGCAAAATACCACTTTCTATAAGCCCTGTGACGATTTCGTTTGAGCCGCTTTGGGCTTCGCTTGCGCGATTCTTGACTGTGGAGGTGTCACAGATGATGACACAGCTTTTTTCATCAAAATAGTTGATTAAGCACTCCTTTTCCGGGTAAATTAGGGAAATAAACCTGTCGAAAAAGGGCAGGGAGGAGTCCTGACCTAAGGAGGAAAGCTCCTTTTCGAGCTCTTTTCTTGCGTTTTCGGCGGCGGAGGGGAGAAGGGAGGAAATTTCCTCTCTTATTTTTTCCACATTTTCATCGGTGGCGATAATTTCCTTTGAGGGGGTGATTAAAAAGCTGTCAATTTCCTCAATTGTCCTTTGGGTCAGCACATCGAAGGTTGCCATACGGTCAATGTCGTCACCGAAAAGCTCAATGCGGATAGGGAGCTGCTCCTTTTTTTGCGCACCGCCCACGGTGTATTCGCACTTAGTTGGAAAAATGTCAATTATAAAGCCGCGTAAAGAGTACTGCCCCGGGCTTTCCACCGCCTCGCAGGGGGTGTAGCCCATTTTAAGGAGCTTTTGCGAAAACTCAAAAATGTCCAGGGGAGTGGATGAATTTATTGAAATTGTCTTGCTTAAAAGGGTCTTTTTCGGCATTGTGTATTGCAAAAGGGCATCCGGAGTGGCAAGAACAACATCCAAGGAGTCTAACGCCAAGCCCGATAGCACCTTCAGCCTTTCGTGCTCAAGCTCGTGGGAGGCGGTCATATCGTAAAAGTTAAAGTCCCTAACGGGATAAAGCTCACTTTTCAGTGAGCATTTCTTGAAAAATTCGTTTAGCTTGTTTGCCCGCCTTTCCTCTCCTATTAATATCAGGATAGGCTTGCCTGTTTCCTTTTTTATGTCGGTTATTAGGGAGTAGGTAAGGGAGTATAATGCGCCGTCACTCACACCCTCGATTAGCAGGGGCAGGGGCTTTTTCTCTCCTTGAAGCTCTATGAAGCGGCAGAGGAGCTGACGGTACAGGCGGGTATTTTTAATGCCTTGGGTTAAGATGCTTGTGTTCATTTTGTTCCTTTCATTGAATATGTGAACGGAGTGGGGTTTATGGGAATAAAGTATATCGGTTTTTTAATTGACGGTTTAACAAAATAATGTAATTATATAAACACCGATAGCCACTTTTTTCAAAGTGGCTTTGTTGAATATTGGTTTTATTTGGCGGAAACGCCGTTAAAGTCGCACATTGCCTTTTCCGTGTTGCCTGTGAGCATAAGCTCTAAGATTTGCGGAATGTACTCTAAGAGGTTTAGAAAGGTGCGCTCGTTTTCCTTAGGTATCCTTGCAAGAACCCAATCCGCAATGTCATAGTCGGGGCTTGGCTTTTGACCTACGCCCAGCTTGATGCGCGGAAATTTATCGGAATTCAGACACTCTATGACACTTTTTAGTCCGTTATGCCCACCTGCGCTGCCGCTTTTGCGGATGCGGAGCCTGCCAATATCAAAGGAGGCATCATCGGAAATGACGATAACATTTTCGGGCGGGATTTTGTAAAAATTACAAGCCTCTATAATGGCTGTGCCTGATGCGTTCATAAAGGTTTGGGGCTTCATAAGCAGAGCGCGCACGCCGCCCAGCTTAATTTCGCCGATTAAAGATTTGAACTTTAGCTTATCGCAGGCGACAGAGTATTTGTTTAGCAAAAAGTCAATGGCGAGGAAGCCTGCGTTATGCCTTGTGTAGGTGTACTTCTCCCCCGGGTTGCCTAAGCCCACGATGATGTGGGTGATGGGGGTGGAGTCCTCCTTTTTTTCTATTTTCTTGAAAAGATCAAATATGCTTGCCATGGTTCTTCCTTCTTATTGCCCAGTTGCCCCTGTTTGTTTGGTACTCACGGGCGATTGCCAAGGAGCCTGTGGGAACATCATCTGTAATTGTGGAGCCTGCCGCAACGAATGCGCCCATACCGATTTCGATAGGAAGCACAAGGTTGGAGCCGCAGCCGATAATAGCATCGTCACCGATGACGCACTTGCTTTGCTTCCTGTTAATTTGGTAGTTGATGGTGGTAACGCCGCTACCCACGATGACCCTTGAGCCAACCTCACTGTCCCAAAGGTGGGAGTGGGAGGAAACGGAGCAGTCATTTAACAGCGTGGTATTAACGATTTCACAGTGACCTGAGATTTTAACACCTGAGATAAGGTGGCATCTATCCTTAATTATACAGTAGTCCTCAACGAAAACATCCTTTTCCAAATGGGAGTCCTCAATTCTTGATGCGCCCACTACGGTGTTTTCGCCTATTATGGAGGATTTAACTATTGCGTTTGGACCAAGCTTGGCGCCTGAGAAAATGTTGGAATTACCGAAAATGTGGCACCCTGTGTACAATTTTGCGCCCGAAGATACGGTTGCCGTGGGGGAAACCACCACCCCGTCATAGGACTCTACATCTACGCCGAAGCGAACAAGATATTCAATGTACTCGCGCCTGTATGCTTCCGCCTTTTGGTAAAAGTCAAGCTTGCTTTTCGGTGTTGAAGCCTCGTTTTCCGCAAAGTTTGCGTGGGGACACCTTGCGCCGCCGTCGGTTATTGCGGTGATAAACTCGTATGGCGTGCCAACGGAGCTTTTGGAAATCATTTTACTGATTCCCACGGTCATATAAAGGCTCCTTTGGGTGCCAACGGTGGAATAGCCCAAGTCTGTTTTGGTGATGTAGTTAATGGCGCCCTCAACATCTGCATTTTTTGCAAGGAAAACGAAGGGGGACGCAAAAATAACAATATCCTCAAGCCCTGCGTTGATTTCGCTGACTGTATTTGGTATATTACAGCCCGAGGCGCGGACAACCGAATAGTCTAAATTAAGCACCTTAACTGCGTTTTCGATTTTCTTGTATGCGTGCTCGTATAAGGGGGAATAGTACAGCTCTGTATTAATGCCGTTGGGCAAAAAGGCAACACTGTCCTGCGGGCAGAGGGTAACAAATACCTTTCTCATAATAGCCTCCTCTTGTATGTTGTAGTTGCTTCTGCGCGCAGCCTTGTGGGCTTTTTGCACAGCTTGTCATTTTAGAGTATAGCACAAAATTTTGCCACTTTCAAGTGAAAAAAGCAAAACTACTTTACAATGAACAAAAAATCTGCTATACTATATAGGAATAAATATTTTTATATTATTCATTTTTGTTTAATTAGCGTGTTATTTCTTTAAAATAGAGTAGTATATAAGGAGGTTGATCCTTTATGAATAGAGCAAGATTGACACACAGACAAAGGATGCTTTATATTTTTACGCCGATTTGGACAGCTATTGCTATTTGCCTGTCTGCCTTTTTGGTGACCTTTAGCGTTGAAAGGTTTTGGCTGGCGGCTATTATTGGCACTATGCTTTATCTTGGCGTTTTTATGCTATGCTTTATAGCCTCGGGCAGCCTTGATGTTAAGAGTAAAATGAAAAAAAGCCGCGGTCCTATGATAACGGGAGTTATGTATGAAAAGATTAACTCAATGAATGAGCCTGCGCTTTTGTGCGATTCAAGCTATAAAATCGTTTGGGCAAACAGGTTTATACACCAGACCGTTCAAGGCGGCGTTATCGGTACAAGCGTACAGCTTTTGTTTAACTACAAGATTAAGGATGGAGAAATAGGCAAGCGCAAGCGCGACACCATTGTTCCCTATAAGGGCAAAAGCTACATTGTTGAGGAGGAGCCTATAAAGGATTACGACAAGAGCTACTACCTCCTTACCCTGCGTGATACCACGGAGCTTTTGGAGCTTAAGCAGAAAATGAGGGATGAGGATAAGGTTGTTGCTTATGTTATCGTTGACAACCTTGAGGACCTTTTGCAGTTCGAGCAGGAAAGATACCGCGCGGCGGCGAACCAGGTTGAAAACTACATCAGAGAATGGGGCGAAAGCGTTGGCGGCCTTGTTAAGGAGTATGAAAGGGACAAGTATTTGTTCATTTTTGAAACACAGCACCTTGACATTTTCTTGGCTGACAAGTTCGAAATCCTTGATAAGATTAGGGACATAAGAGTTGGCAGCGGTAACATACCCGTTACTGTTTCCATTGGTGTTGCAAAGGTTAAGGGCACAATGGAGGAGCGCGAGAATGCGGCGCACATTGCACTTGATATGGCGTTGCAGCGCGGCGGCGACCAGGCTGTTGTTAAGTTTGATGACAAGATCGAGTTCTTTGGCGGAAGAACAAATGCGGTGCAAAGGCGAACAAAGGTGCGCGCCCGCGTTGTTGCCAACGAGCTTATTACCTTGATGGCAAGGGCGGGAAATGTGCTTATTATGTGTCACAAGTTTCCTGACTACGATGCCTTTGGTGCATCAATCGGTGTTGCAAGGCTTGCTATGCTTTGCGGTGTTAAGTTCAATGTTGTTACCAACTTCAAGGATGTCAACATAAAGAAATGTATGAAGTACTTTGAAGGGGATGAGGCGTATAAGGGCGTTTTTGTGGATGCGGCAAAGGGACTTGACCTTGTGCGCTCAGACACGCTGCTTGTTGTTGTGGATGTTAACAACATTAAGATGTTTGAGTCCGAGCATATTGCAAAAAATGTTAAGGACATTGTTATAATCGACCACCACAGAAAAACTGCGGAGTTTGAAAAGGAGCCTCTCATTTCCTACATTGAGCCTGCCTCCTCAAGCGCCTCCGAGCTTGTGGCGGAGATACTTGAGCAGTCCTTGCCTGTGAACACACTGCAAAAGAACGAGGCTAATATGCTTTACGCGGGTATTGTTCTCGATACAAAGCAGTTTAGCAAGGGCACGGGCACTAAGACCTATGCGGCGGCAATGTACCTAAGGGACAATAACGCCTCATACGAGTCGGTGCAGGATTTGTTCAAGACAAATATAAAGGAATATAGGCAGGAGTCCCTGTTTGGAGAGAAGATTGAGATATACAGAAACTGTATGGCAATCGCCTTGAACGAAAGGGGCAATGACGCCTCTGACAGGATACTTGCGGCAAGAGTTGCCGACAACATGCTGATGCTTGAGGATGTTGTGGCATCCTTTGCCTTGGTGCTTATTGATAATGTGGTTCATATTTCCGCCCGTTCAAACGGTACGGTGAATGTGCAGCTTATCCTTGAGAGCCTAAACGGCGGCGGCAGATTTGATGCGGCAGGCGCGCAGGTTAAGGACACGGTTGCCTCCACGCTTATCAGACTTAAGGCGGCAATTGATGCTTATATTAACCCGGAGGCATAATGCTTCGCTGAGGTGAAATCAGAGGATGTTCCCTTATGGGAATACAAAGTAAAAGTAATATTTTAAGAAAGAACGGTAGACAAAGGTGAAGGTAGTATTATTACAGGATGTTAAATCACAGGGAAAGAAGGACCAAATTATTGAGGTTAGCGAGGGATACGCAAGGAATTTCCTTTTCCCTAAGAAGTTAGCTATTGTGGCGGATGCCAAGGCGGTTAACGATATAAAGAGCAAGCAAAGCTCCGAAAAGCACAGAATTGAGGTTGAAAAGGCTAACGCAAGGGAGCTTGCAAAGAAGCTTGGCGAAACAACCGTTAAGATTGTTGGCTCCGCAGGCGCTGACGGCAGGTTCTACGGCTCTGTTACCACAAAGGATATAAGTGAGGCGCTAAAGAGCCAATTCGGCATTGAAATCGACAAAAGAAAAATGGAGCTTGACTGCCAAATTAAAGCCTTTGGCACATATAAGGTTGAGGTTAAGCTTTACACAGGTATCTCAGGTAAGCTGAGCGTACAGGTGGTGGAGAAGTAGGATGGATGCTTTACAGAAAAGGCTGCCATACTCCATTGATGCCGAGCAGAGTGTTTTAGGCTCTATACTTGTAGACCCCGAATGCTTTGACGAGGTATCGCAAATACTGAAGGCAGATGAATTTTACCACGACATCCACAGGCAGATTTACGAGGTTATGCAGGGCTTCAGCCTAAGCAGTAAGCCTATTGATGTTATTACCCTTGTTAATAACTTAGTGGGAGAGGGACTTTATGAGGATGAGGCGGCGGCGCGCTCATACATAAAGCTCCTTGTTGATATTGTTCCGAGCAGCGCAAACGCAAGGGACTACGCCAAGATTGTACACGACAAGAGTGTTTTAAGGCGTCTTATTGTGGCGGCTGAGGAAATTGAAAGAGATGCGTACTCGGAGGGGGACGAGGTTGAGAGCATTGTTGACGTTGCGGAGCAGCGAATTTTTGACATTGCGCAAAACAACCAAACCCGTGACTTTATCCATGTTCGCGATGCAATTATGCAGACCTATGAAAGGCTGAATATGCTCCGCGATGCCCCCGAGGATGCCTTGGGTGTGCAGTCGGGCTATGCGGACCTTGACAAATATATTGTTGGATTTGGCAAGGGCGACCTTGTTATTGTTGGCGCGCGACCCGGTGTTGGTAAAACCTCCTTCTGTCTTAACTTGGGCGCTAACATTGCAAAGAAGTCTAAGAAGGCGGTTTGCATGTTCTCCCTTGAAATGTCCGCAGAGCAGCTTGTTTCAAGGCTTTTGGCGGCGGAGGGCATGGTTGACTCCTATAAAATGAGGTCCGGAAAGCTTGAGAATGATGACTGGGAAAAGATTGCAAATGCGGCATCTGTTCTATCCGAGACGGAGATTTATATTGATGACACAACGGGTGTAAATGTTACCGCTATGAAGGGTAAGCTGCGCCGTATTAAGAACTTGGGTCTTGTTATTGTTGACTACCTACAGCTTATGGAAACCGAAAAGAAGCGTAAGGACGGCAGCCGTGTAAACGAGGTTGCGGAAATAACAAGAGGTCTTAAGATTATGGGTAAGGAGCTTGGCGTGCCGATTATCGTTTGCTCACAGCTCTCCCGTGGAACGGATAAGGAAAAGAAGCGCCCTGTGCTTTCCGACCTTCGTGAGTCGGGCTCTATTGAGCAGGATGCGGATATGGTTATATTCCTTTCCCGTGACTACTACGGCGAGGACCCCGAAAAGGCTAATTTGGTTGAGGTTATTGTTGCTAAGAACCGTCACGGTGAGACGGGAACTGTTGAGATGAGCTGGCTTGGTCAGTACACCAAGTTTTCATCCCTTGAAACAGCGATAAGAGAGGAGTAATTTATGCACGAGATGGATGGATATTTTAATGAGCTTATTGACAAGCTCTATGACGAGGAAAACAATGAGGCAATTGTGCTTTTTAGCGAAAAGGGGCAGGAGATTGCCTTTGAGCAGATTGCTGTAATTCCCCATCAGGACGGAAGGGTGTATGTTATTTTGAAGCCTATCCAACCCATAGAGGGATTGGGTGAGGATGAGGGACTTGTTTTCTTCATCAATGATGAGAAAAAGATAGTTGAATTGGTAACGGATGAGGGGATTATCGACTGGGTGTTCAGTGTGTATGATTCCTTAGTGGAGGACGAGAATGAGTAATTACGAAAGATATGTAGACAGGCTTTTCGACGAGAATAACGACGAAAGGATTACTGTTGCTGACAACGACGGCAAGGAAATTGAGTTTGAGCAGGTTGCTGTTGTTGATTTTGATGGCGGATATTACGCGGTTTTAAAGCCAACTGTGGCTCTTGAGGGCGTTGGCGAGGATGAGGTTTTGACCTTCTATATTGATGAGGAGAACGATTGCCTCGTTTATGAGGAGGATGAAAGCGTTATAGACGGCGTTTATGCGGAATTTATAAAGATGCTTGAGGACGCTGACGAGGAATAACAAGGCGGTGTGTGGTATGCGCTGCGGTGTGTGATATGCGTTGCGGTGGTGGTACGCGCCTGTGGTGTGCGATGTGTGCTTGCAGTGTGTGATATGCGTTGCGATGGTGGTATGCCAAGATTGTGGCTTGGGTAAAAATATTTGGAGAAAAGACTATGGTAGAAAAGGGCTTTTTGCCGATTAACAAAAAGGAATGTGATGAGCTTGGGTGGGGACAGGTAGACTTTGTTTATGTAAACGGAGATGCCTATGTGGACCACCCTTCCTTTGGCGCGGCTATTATTACGAGGGTGCTGGAGGCGGCGGGCTTCCGCATTGGCTTTCTTGCCCAGCCCGACTACAAGAGCGCAGAGGATTTTAAGCGGTTTGGCAAGCCGAGGCTCGGCTTTTTGGTGAGCGCAGGCAACATTGACTCAATGGTTGCACACTACACCGTATCTAAGAAAAAGCGCTCCTATGACTACTATTCCCCCGGAGGGAAAATGGGCTTGCGCCCCGATAGGGCCGTTATTGTTTACTGCAACAGAATCCGTGAGGCATACGGAGATGTGCCTATTATTATTGGCGGAATTGAGGCTTCCTTACGCAGGTTTGCCCACTATGATTATTGGGACAATAAAATAAGGCGCAGTGTGCTTGTGGACAGCCGCGCGGATATTTTGACCTACGGAATGGGAGAGGGAATTATACTAAAAATTGCCAAGCTCCTTGACAAGGGCGTGCCTGTAAAGAAAATACGTGGAGAACGGGGAACCTGCTACCTCTGCAAGAGAGAGGATGAGGTGCCGTACCCTGTTTGCGCCGAGTTTGATTTTAATGTGATTAAGGAAAGCAAGGAGGAATATGCACGGGCATTTGGCGTACAATACAAAAATCAGGATGCCATAAACGGACAGGCTATGGTTGAGTATTACGACAGCAAAAAGCTGGTGCAAAATCCGCCTGCGTATCCGCTTGAAAGGGAGGAGCTTGATAAGGTTTATGCTCTTCCTTATATGAGAACGTACCACCCTGTGTACGAAAAAGAGGGTGGAGTGCCTGCGATTAGCGAGGTAAGGTTCTCTATTACACACAACCGCGGCTGCTTTGGCGGCTGCAACTTCTGCGCCCTTGCCTTCCATCAAGGAAGGAGTGTGCGCTCCCGCAGCATTGAAAGCGTTGTAAGGGAGGCGGAGATAATTGCCGCTATGCCTGACTTTAAGGGCTACATACACGATGTGGGCGGACCTACGGCAAACTTTAGGTACCCTGCCTGCAAAAAGCAGCTTGAGAAGGGCGTTTGCTCAAATAGGAAGTGCCTAGTGCCTAAGCCCTGCCCCAACTTGGAGGTTGACCACAGTGAGTACATTGAGCTTTTAAACAGGGTGCAGGCGGTTAAGGGCGTGAAAAAGGTGTTTATACGCTCGGGTATACGCTTTGACTATATGATTTATGATAAGAGTGATGCTTTCTTTAGAAAGCTTGTGCGCGAGCATGTAAGCGGACAGCTAAAGGTTGCCCCCGAGCATTGCTCCTCCAATGTGTTAAAGTATATGGGTAAGCCCGATGTTTCTGTTTACGACAGGTTTAGGGAAAAGTACTTTAGGCTTTGCGATGAGTGCGGCTTGGAGCAGTATTTGGTGCCGTACCTTATGTCATCCCACCCCGGCAGCGAGTTGAAGGATGCGGTGGAGCTTTCCCTATACTTAAAGGACTTGGGACTTAACCCCGAGCAGGTGCAGGATTTTTATCCCACCCCCGGCACGGCTTCAACCGTTATGTACTACACGGGAATCAACCCATTCGATATGAAAAGGGTATACGCCCCCGATGATTATAGGGAAAAGCTGATGCAAAGGGCGCTTTTGCAGTACAAAAAGCCCGAGAACCGCAACCTTGTAAGAGAGGCGCTGACCCTTGCGGGACGGGAGGATTTGATAGGTTTCGAGGGAAAATGCTTGGTTAAGCCCGATATGCGCGTGGGGTCCGAGTACTATAATAAAAATGTAAAAAACGAAGCAAAGAGCATAAAAGGCGCCAAAAAGGGTGGCGCAAACGCAAAGGAAAAGGGCGGGCAAAAAAAGAAGGATGTATATGCAAAAAAGGGCGGAAAAAATGAAAAAACCGCCAAAAAAGCTCCGATAAGCGAAAATAAGAACAAAAATTTTAAAGAAAAAAGCGAGCTGAAAAACGGAAAAAACAGACACAGGGTCGGCAAAAATGAAAAAAGCCCTGCGTCAAGACGAAAAAAATAGGCATTTGCATAAAAAAAGACTTGACAAAACCGCTACTTTGCGTGTATAATATTAATCGTCTTAAATTCGAGATATAAATCAACTTTCAGATTGCGTATTTTATACGGCTTCCAATTTGAACTAAGGAGGTGCAATTATGTTAAGAACTTACCAACCAAAGAAGCGTCAGAGAAAGAAGGAGCATGGCTTCAGAAAGAGAATGAGAACTGCTGACGGAAGAAAAGTTTTAAAGAGAAGACGCGCTAAAGGCAGAGCAAGACTTACTTACTAATTAGTCGCAAAATCTTTAACTCGGAGCTGACCTAAATTGCGTTAGCTCCGATTTTTCATTTAAAGGTATTAGCAGAGGAAAGACCCAGTTGAACCTCGCCAAAAGCGTTTATTTTCAGCGCTTTTGACCGAGTCTCTCCTTGCAATACTTAGTATGGCTGTGTCAAGCCTCAGCCAAAATCATCTTAAAATAAGCGTTTTTGGTGCTCGCAATTTTAGACGAGTAAATCTTGGCTTAATCAAGGCGAAAAAACGCAGACAATTAAAAAATTTTCAA